>CAYHEI010000425.1:0-3293 GCA_964355385.1 uncultured bacterium
TCTCCTGACGGCCGGGAAGGCGAAGCCCTGAGCCGGTCGAAGGGGTGAGGGGCGGGGATCATTGCCGGGCGCCGGTCCAGGGAGTATGATCCGCTGCATGGCGCTTCTTGACATCGCGCGCGGCCGGGGCCGGCGGATGTTTGCGGTTGCCGCGCTGACCGCCCTGGCGGGCGGGGCGCGGGCTGAAGGGGCCACCAACATCGCGATCCTGGACTTCAAGCCGAACAACGTGTCGGCGGGGGACGCGGCCGTCGTGTCCGACTTCGTGCGCGCGGCGTTCGTGCGGTCGGGGACGTACACCGTCGTGGACAAGGCGAACATGGAGCGGATCCTGTCGGAGCAGGCGTTCCAGCAGACCGGGTGCACGTCGTCGGACTGCGCGGTGAAGCTGGGGAAGCTTCTGAACGTCAAGAAGATGGTGGTGGGCAACTACGCTCTTGCCGGTCCGGTCCGGTTCCTGACGGCGCAGCTCGTGGACGTGGAATCGGGCCGGATCGAGCGGACGGGGAAGGTGAAGGGGTTCGAGCAGGGGGAGATCGACACGGCGGCGGACGACCTGGCGCGGCAGTTGACCGCCGGGGCGGAAGCGGCTGCCGCCGAGGAGGCGCGGCGGAAGGCTGACGCCGAGGCCGCGGTGAACGCCGAGGAGGCAAGGCGGATCGAGGCCGGCCGAAAGGCCCAAGAGGAGGCAGCGCGCGCGGCGGCGAGCCAGGAAGCTGACCGCCTCCGGGCGGAGCGGCGCACCGAGGCGGGGAAGCGGAGCGCCGAGGTGGATCAGGCGCGAGTGGCGCGGGGACGGATCGGCGTCGGGCTGAACTTTCCCGGGTTGGGCGTGCGGGCGCTCCTGGGCAGCCGGTGGCTGGTCGAGGGCTACGGCCAGTACGAGACGGAGGCGCAGGCGTACGGGGGAAGGGTGTACTGGTACGTGCTGCCGGGGAGGCGGGTCTTCCCGTACCTCGGGACGGGGGGCGGGTATGCCCGGTACTCGGGCGAGGGACTGCACGCGAACGGCTACCTCGGCGAAGGGTTCGCGGGGCTGGAGTATTTCCCATGGAAGCGGCTGTCGTTTCAATCGGATCTCGGCCCGACACTGGTGGGCCTGCAAGAGGGGACCGTGTCGCTCAATCAAGTCCGATTCACGGTGAACTTCGGTCTGACGGTGTATTTCTGATCATGGCCCTTCGACCCGTTCGACTCGGCCTGCGGTCTCGCTCAGGGTCGAATCCTGAGCGGAGTCGTAGGATTCGACTCCCTCGCCAATCTCGGTCGCTCAGGGCGATTGCCGGGACGGCAATCGCGGTGGTCCTTGTGGGTGGCGTGGCGCTGAGCGTCGACCTGGGCCGCACCGGCGCGGTGAAGGGAGTAGGGAAGGGCTTGGTGAAGGAGCTGGGCAGGCTCGACGCAGAGAGACTCGCCTCGGAGACGGTGAGCACGCCGAGCACGCCAGCGGGTCCGGCGGGCGGGACACCGGGGACCAGCTACAGCTACAGCACCGGCGGGGCCACGAGCAGCTTGGGCGACGCGGTGGAGTACCGATTCGACTGGGGGGACGGGACGTTCTCGGCGTGGTCCTCCTCGGCGAGCGCGTCGCACGCGTGGGCGGCCTCCGGGACGTACCCCGTGAAGGTGCAGGCGCGGTGCGGGACGCACACAGGGAAAGTGTCGGGCTGGTCTTCCGCCCTGGCGGCCGGCATGTTTAGCACTGCGAACATGGTCCTGATGGTCCTGATCCCGGCGGGGAGTTTCAACATGGGGTCGAACATGTACACTGATGAGCAGCCGATTCACAGCGTCTATCTTAACGCGTACTACATGGACACGACCGAGGTGACGTTCGCGCAGTACGACGCGTTCTGCGCTGCCACGAGCCGGACGTTGCCATCCGACAACGGGTTCGGCCGCGGCGCCCGTCCCGCCATCAACATCAGCTGGTACGACGCGAAGGCGTACTGCGAGTGGGTGGGGAAGCGGCTGCCCACGGAGGCGGAGTGGGAGAAGGCGTGTCGGGGGGGAACCAACACGGACTACAGTTGGGGTGAGTACTATCCGCCGGCGCTGGCGGGGCCCTACGCATGGTGGAGCAACAGTGGCTCGATGTCGCAACCTGTTGGCGGGAAGGCGGCGAACCCGTATGGGCTGTACGACATGCACGGGAACGTGTGGGAGTGGGTGGCGGACTGGTACGACGGCGGCTACTACGGGGTGAGTCCTGCCAGCAATCCGCCGGGTCCGGCAACTGGTTCTTACAAAGTCCTGCGCGGCGGGTCGTGGTTTTTCCACGATGTCGACTACTTGCGCTCGGCCTACCGGGGCTACGGCGACCCCGGCGGCAGCGACTACGTCAGCGGGTGCCGGTGCGCCGGAACTCCTTGATCCTTCGACTCGCCAAGCCTCGCTCAGGACTTTGCCCTTCGACTCGCCAAGCCTCGCTCAGGACTTCGCCCTTCGACTCGCCAAGCCTCGCTCAGGTGTCAGTCTTGCCCTTCTCGGGTTTTGGAACGGGGTTTCTTTAATGAACTTGGTGTTTCTCCCGGCTTGAGGTTCCCGCGGCGCTCGGGTGGCATGTAAGACGTGATATGCTGGCATGTAAGATGGCTGGAATAACAACGCTCCTGAGCTCGAAAGGGCAGGTGGTGATCCCGGCGTGGGCCCGGCGCAAGCTCGGTCTTCCCGCCGGGCAGCGCTTCCGCGTGGAGGTCGGCTCGGCGCGGGAACGGACAATCGTCCTGCGGCCGAGCGCCACCGACCCGTTCGAGCGGCGGATCGAGCGGGGGTGCGCTTGGCTCGAGCGCCGCGGGATCAGCATGGTGGAATCGCTGCGCCGCGAACGGAAAGCAGAGCGTGAGCGCGAATGCGGGCGCCGTCCTCGACGCTGACGTCGTTCTGGCGCGCCTGGAACGCGCCCACCCTGCGCACGCGGCCGCCCGGCGACTGTTCGACCGCATCGCGGGGGGCGGCCTCCCGGCGCGGAGGTCGCCGAGCGTGCGGCCTCACTCGCGGGCGGCCTCCGCCTGTCGCTCGCCGATCGGTTTGCGGCGGCGACAGCGGCGACGCTTGGGGCCCGGCTGCACACGACCGACGCGGCGCTCGCGAAAGCGGCCGGCCGCTTGCGGGTGCCCGTCAGCCGCCTCTGATCGCCGCGGGCGAGCCATCCATCGCCCATGCGGCCTGAATCGGGGGCCGGGGTCAGAGCTTGACACGTGACATCTTGAGTCGAGGGAAGAAGAAGGGACGCTATTAGCCCCAATGCCGATCACTTAAGGACCGCTCCGGCGCGGCCGTGGTTGCGGGCG
>CAYHEI010000426.1:0-3293 GCA_964355385.1 uncultured bacterium
TCACGTGACTGGAGTTCAGACGTGTGCTCTTCCGATCTCACGATGCCGCAGCGCGCGTAGGAGCTCTTGCCCAGGCACACCGTCAGCACGTTGCGCGGGATGCGGAAGTACTCGATGGTGCGGGCCAGCACGAAGGAGTTGGGCGGGACCATGCAGACCTCGCCTTTGAAATCCACCAGCGATGCCGCGTCGAACCGCTTGGGGTCCACGTAGGTCGAGTTCACGTTGGTGAAGATCTTGAACTCGTCCGCCACCCGGATGTCGTAGCCGTACGAGGAGACGCCGTAGGAGATGACGCCCTCGCGCACCTGCCCCTCCTCGAAGGGGTCGATCATCTTGTGCTCGCGGCACATCTGCTTGATCCAGCGGTCGGCCTTAAGTCCCATGGGGGTTACAGGTTAGCGAAGGCGGGCGCACGGGTCAAGTAGAATAGGCTCGACATGGCCGGGGAGCGGGACGCGTGGAGCCAGGTGGGGAAGCTGACGAGCTTCGGGCTCACCATGGGCGTGGCGATGCTGGCGTGCGGCCTCACGGGACGGTGGCTGGACGGCATCCTCGGCACGACGCCCGTGCTCACCGTGTTGCTGTTCCTCGCCGGTGGCGGGTCCGCGTGTTGGTATGGTATCGTGTCAATTCTTAGATGATCCAAATCCCCTCGATCGTAGTGGGTTTCATAGGCGGAACTGCGCTCGGATGGTTCTCCGGGCGGGATCTGGCGCGCTCGTGCCGTGTTTCCTCGGCTCAACCTGCCGCTCGGGCGGCGCTGGGGCTGGCCCGCCGTCTCGGCCTCCTCGGCGCGGGCCTGTACCTGTCGCTCGCGCTCGGCGGCTTCGCGTGGGCTGGGATGGCGGCGGGGTACCTGGCGGCGTTCGGCGGCCGGGTGGGCCGGGAGGCGCTGCCGCATGGCCGCTGAAGGCGGGGGGCTGCCGGAGGTCCCGTTCCTCCTGCCCGCGATTCATTTTCCAGCCCTGCCCGGGGCGCCGGCGCTGGAATCCCACGCGGTGGCCTTCGGCTTTCTCGTCATGGGGCTGCTGCTCGTCGGCGCGATCATCATGCGCTTGGCAATGGAGGTCTCGCCGACCGGCATCCAGAACCTGCTCGAGTGGCTGGTCGAGACGGTCGAGGAGCAGGCGACCGGCCTCCAGGGCGAGAAGGCGGTGCGGTTCATGCCGCTCTTCGCGACGCTCTTTTTGTTCATCCTGGTCTCGAACCTGATAGGGCTGATTCCCGGCTGCATGTCCCCGACGGCAAGCTATCACACCAATCTGGCGATGGCGCTGGTGGTGGCGCTCGTGACGCAGTGGGCGGGCATCCGGTCGATCGGCTTCCGGGGTTACCTCGGCCACTTCCTCCCGCCGCCCTGCCCCTGGTGGCTCTACTGGAGCCTGATGTGGTGGATGTGGCCGCTCATTCACTTGCTCGAGCAGGTCATCCGGCCGATCTCGCTTACGATGCGATTGTACGGGAACCTGTACGCGAAGGAGATGCTGCTTATGATGCTCTCCGTGGTCGCGGTGACGTTCTTCGGGAGCCCCTCCACGTTCGTGAAGGTGCTGGGGGTCGTGCCCTTCCTGATGCGCCCCGCGATCATCCTGCTCGGCACCCTCGTCTCGATCGTGCAGGCCGCCGTGTTCACGATCCTGGCGATGGTGTACGTGGCCCTGGCGATGGAATCGCACGAGGAGGGCCACGCGGAAGTTCACGCGCACTAGGTTTGGTCTTTTACCAATTGAAACCATCTACTCAAGGAGCGAACAAATGAAGAGACTTCTCATGATGGCGACCGGATTCGGGTTCATGCCGGTGGCGGCGCATGCGGCCGAGGCGGCGGGTGGAGCGGCGGCGAGCGGCGGTGGGGCGACGTACTTCGCCGTGACGGTGGCGACCGCGGGGCTGGCGCTCGCGCTGGCCGCGCTGGGCGGCGCGCTGGGACAGGGCAACCTGGCCGGCAAGGCCATGGAAGCGATCGCGCGGCAGCCGGAGGCTTCCGGCAAGATCCAGACGGCGATGCTGCTGGGGCTGGCGTTCGTGGAATCCCTGGTCATTTACGTCCTGCTGATCGCGTTCATCCTGCTCTTCGTGAACCCGTTCAAGACGCTGTTCGGCGGTTGAGGGCGGGCGGGGCGTAGGAGCGCGGCCTTGGAGCAACTCGCGTGGCACGTGCTGCTCGTGCAGCTGGCGACGTTCGTCATCGGCGCGCTGCTGCTCTGGCGAATCGCGTATCTGCCGATCCGGGAGATCCTCGCGCAACGGCGCGAGCGGATCGCGGCGGAGGCGGGCGCGGCGCGGGCGTCCCGCGAGGCGGCGGACGCCGTGCAGGCCGAGCTGCGCGGACGGCTGGCCGCCGTGGAAGAAGACCAGCGCAAGCGGGCGGCCGCGGCGGAGGCGGAGGCGCGGAAGTTGCGGGACGAGGTGCTGGCCGTGGCGCGGACGGAGGCGAGCGCGGTCCTGGCGGCGGCGCGGGCGCAGGGACGCCGCGAGCGGGCCGAGATGCAGGAGCAGCTCCGCAAGGAAGTGGCCCGGCTCGCCGTCGCGATGGCGCGCAAGGTGACGGCGTCCACGCTGACCGCCAAGGATCGCAAGCGGCTCGTGGACCGCGTCTTGAAGGAACTGCCGAAGCAGATCGAGGGTAAGGCCTGATGGCTTCAAAGCGGGCGCTCGTGCGCGAGCTGGCGCGGACCGCCTGGGACGCCGCGGTGGAGGATGGGAGCACGGAGGCGACCGCCCGCTCGCTCGGGCGTGCCGCGGACGCGCTGCGGGCCTCGCCCCGGATGCGGCAGGTCATGCTGCATCCGGGCCTGACCGCGTCGCGGAAGGCGGCGTTGCTGGGCCTGGTGGTGAAGCTCGACGGGCAGAGCAGCGCGCTGCTCGAATCGTTGATCGAGCGGCGCGCGATCGGGGAGACGGGCCGGGTCCGCCGCGCGTTCGACGCGCTGCTGGCCGCGCGTGCGGAGCAGGCGCTCGTCCGCGTGTGGGCGGCCGCGCCCCTCTCGCGCGCCGAGACCGCCGCACTCACGTCCGTCCTCGAGCGGTCCCTGGGCCGGAGCGTCCGCTTGCGCGTGGTCGCGAGCCGGGCGCTGCTCGGCGGACTGCGGGTCCAGGTGGGCGAGCGGATCATCGACGGGACGATCAAGGGCGCGTTCGACCGGCTGGAACGACATCTCATGACGCCGCCGCGTCTAACGCGTCGAGCGGGAGCGAGACGCGCGCCCGCCCATGCTTATCCCATGGGCGCGGGCTTTGGTGAGTGATGGGGGTTGCTGGAGACAATTGTTGTTATATTAGGCGCTCGC
>CAYHEI010000427.1:0-3292 GCA_964355385.1 uncultured bacterium
CCACTGCATCAGCCCATTGCGCGTTGACGGACGTGAATGTGGTACTGGATGTCCTCGAGCGTCGCCCCGGCGGGGAGCCGGTCAAGAAGCTCCCGAACCACCTTCTTTCCCTCGGCGATTGCGAGCTTCATGATCCGATCATATCATCCATCATGCAATCGCCTTCACGACACCAGGTCGGCCGCGGCGGCGTTGAGGTCCACCTGCTCCACGGACTTGATGCCCGGGATCACGCACGTCACGCCGGGCTGCTTGAGGACCCACGCGAGCGCCCATGAGGCCATGTGAACGCCCTTGGGTACCTCGGTCGCGCGGATCTCCTCCACCTGCTTCAGCGTCTTCGCGATGTCCTCCGGCTTCCACCATTTCCCCCGCACGTCGTCCTTGCCGAACTTGCCCTCGTCCCCCGCCCGGTACTTGCCGCTGAGGAACCCCGAGGCCAGCGGGACGCGGGCGAGCACGCCGAGATTGTCCTTGATGCACGCCGGGAGCACGCGCTTCTCGGGATTGCGGTCCAGCCGGTTGTAGACCACCTGGATCGCCTCCGCGCCGTACTTGGTCGCGGACTCGGTCTGGTGCAGGTTGTCGTTGCTGCCGATCGAGATGCCGAGGTGCCGGATCTTCCCCGCCTTGACCTGCTTCCCCAGCGAGGTCCAGAGCTCCTGATTGTCGAACACCCCGTCGCTTCCCGAATGGAACTGGTAGAGGTCCACGTAGTCGGTCTGGAGGTTCTTGAGCGACTGGTCGAGCTGCGCAAGAACGTCCGCGGGCTTCCAGTGATCGGTGCGTTCGAAGAGGCCGTGGAACTTGTGCCCGAACTTCGTCGCGATGACCCAGTCCTTCCGCTGCCCCGTCAGCGCCTGCCCGATCAGGCGTTCGGAGGTCCCGTCCCCGTAGCACTCGGCGGTGTCCACGAGGTTGATGCCTCTCTCCTTCGCCCGGTTCAGCAGCGCGTCCGCCTCGGCCTGAGTGAAGGTCTTCGACCACTCCCCGCCGAACTGCCACGACCCGAATCCCACCACCGAGACCTTCATCCCGGTACGACCGAGCGTTCGGTAGATCACGAGACTACTCCCCCGCGACGGGCGTGAACGTGCTCTTGAGTTCCTGCACTTGTCCCGTCTGCGCCGAACGATATGCCGCGTCGAAGATCTCGACGACGTGCCGCGCGTGCTCGGCCGTGACGATCGAGGGCACGCCCTCGCGCACCCACCGCACGAGCTGCATCACGTCCTCGAACACGTGCATCTCCTCCATCCCGCCGTGCTTGCCCTTCGCGTGGTCGGTCAGCCCCACGCCGTGGCCCTGCGGATCGCGCTCCTTGCCCGGGTAGTCGATCGCCTTGCCGTTGTGCTGGATGCCTTCGATGGTTCCCTTGGTTCCGAAATAGATCGGATACCCCCAGAACTTCGTGACCGAACCCACCGCCGTGCCATACACGAACGCGTAGGTCGTCTTGCCGAAGTCCACGAGGATGACCGTGTTGTCGTCGGCATCGCACTGCACCATCTTGTCCCGGAACGGCCGCTCCTTGACGAGGATGCCGGACAGCGCGGTGACACGCTTCGCCGGGCCCATCACGCCCGTGAGCGTGTGCAGCCCGTACACGGTCATGTCGTAGAGCGGGCCGCCGCCGGGCTTGCGGAAGTACCACGACGGATCGATGTTGGTGAGGACATCGTTCCCCTGCCGCACGCCCTCGTGCTCGTGATAGTCGCTGAACCCGGCGCCCACCGTCGCCCAGGAGACCTGGCCGATCGCGCCGTCCAGGATCAGCTTCCGGATGCGCCGGTTCTGCGGGCGGAGCATCTGCCCCGGGGAGGCGACGAGCTTGACGCCCTTCTTCGCCGCCGCGTCGATGAGCTGGTCGGCCTCGGCCTTCGTGGTCGTCATCGTCTTGTTGAAGTGGATGTGCTTGCCGGCCGCGATGGCCTTCATCCCCTGGTCGAAGTGCAGCCCGATCGGCGAGCACAGCGTCACCATGTCCACGTCGCCCTGCGCGAGCAGATCCTCGTAGGTCTCGAAGTGCGTCGCGACGCCGAACTTCTCGGCCGCGGCCTTGGCGCGCCCCGGCACCGGGTCGCACACCGACGCCAGCACGACCTCCTCCTTGAAATCCCCCACCGCCAGGTGCTGCAACGGCGCGCGCAGCGCGATGCTCCCCGCTCCCACGATCCCCAGTCTCACCGGCTTGGCCATTTGATCCTCCTTGACACGTTGTCGGATGATGCCCTGCGGCGCAACCCGACTATAATAGCGGGATGCGCCGGTCCGGAGCGCCCCGCCCGTGACGAAATCCATCTTTCTCTACGCCTGCTTCGCCCTCGGGGCGAGCGCGGCGGGGCTGGCCGGCAACGTCGGTTTCACGCGGATGCGGACTGCCGGGCAGATCGTCGCGGGACGGCACGCGGGAGACGCGGCGGCGCCGGGCACGGTGACCCTGTTCGCGGAGACGGTGCGGGTGGCGGCCACCAGCCGCCTCGCGCGCACGCGGTGGGACGCCCCGTCCGGGGAAGCGCCCCGGTTCGAGGAAGTCGGAAGATACGATCCCCAGGCCATGGCCGAACTCAAGCAGGAAGGGATCGACCTGGCGAGCATCCAGGAGATCCGGGACCTCCTCCGCGCGGCACTGACCGAGCCCGATCCGGAGCGGCGCGCGCGGACCGCGCTCGCGCTGAAGCAGCGCTTCGGGCTGGACGCCGATCCGGCCCTGTACGGCCGCCTCGAGCGGCTGAAGGGCGGGTGGACGAAGGCGACGTTCTCGGCGAAGGGACTCTCGCTCATCCGGGAGATGACCGACCGGACCTCGGCCCTGTACGACGCCCTGCTGCGCCTCTGATTCTGTTAGAATCTTCCCCGCGGCCGGGGTTCGGCGTCCCGGCCGATCATCTACGAGGAGGAAGGCAGCATGGCCATCGTTGACGACTATCTCCGGACCGTCATCTCCAAGGAAGGCGACGAGCTCTACGCGGCGACGGGCAAGCCGCCTCAGGTCCGCAACGCCAAGGGCACGACGCCGATCACGGCGAAGAACATGACGACCGAGGAGATCGAGACGGTCCTCGCGGAGATCGTCCCCGCGCGCCGCCTCAAGGAAACCAGCTTCCGCTTCCAGTACACCTGCCCCGTCGGAAACTTCGCGGGCCTCGCGCAGCGCGAGAACGGTTCCATCGAGGTCGTCATCCGGCGCTCCGGCCGCGGCGACCCCGCGCTGGCGTCCGCTCCCGCCGCCGCGCCGGCCAAACCGGCCGCTCCGCCCGCCGCGGAACCGGCCCCGAGCGGCGCCGAAGGG
>CAYHEI010000428.1:0-3292 GCA_964355385.1 uncultured bacterium
AAACAAGGTGCGCTGTGCGCCATGGGCTTTGCTCATCTGCGCCACCAGATCCCAGACGTGGCCGAGTGCCTCTCCAAATGGGCGATCGGCGACCGGGTGGAAGGCGGGTACATGAGCTGGTCGTCGCGCGCGAAGCGGGGGGGCCGGGCCGGATAGAATCGGTGGCCGCGGCGGCGGCCCGCGACGCACTGCTCTACGACGGCCGCGGCTGCCTGTCGCTCTCGGCCGTCTTCCTCGAACGGGGCGGATTGTACGAGCCCCGCGAGGCCGCCGCGGAATTCGCCCGTGCGCTGGAGCGCGCGAGCGCGGCGCTGCCGCCGGGCCGGCCGGACCGCGACGCGGCGGCGCTCACGCAATCCTGGCGGGCCCGGGCGCGAGCGCGCGTCCAAGCAGGCAAGCCCGCGGCGCTTTTCGCGTCACCGCGCGGCCTGGACTGGACGCTGATCTACGACGAGGAGCTGCCCTGCCCGGATACGCCGCTGGTGCGCACGCTCTGGCTCGCCCCCGTCGCGGACCTGGACGAAGTTCCCGGCCGGCTCGCGCGCGCGGGTGGGACACCCGCGAGCGTCCCGCGCGCGGGTGCGCCGCCCTGTCACGCGCTCGCGTACGCGGGACCCGAGGAGCGCCGCGGGCCGATCCTCGAAGCTCTCGCCCCTCACGGATTGACCCGCGTGTCCGCCTTCGGGGCGCTTCAGACGCCGCCGCTCTCCTGGCCCCATGGGGGCGCCTCGCCCTTCAAGCGCCTGCTCGCCTGGACCGCCGTTGAGCGCTGAGCCCTTCCCGCCGCGGCTCGCCCGGACATCGCCTGAGCTGCCCCTGCTCGCGGTCTCGTCGGCCGAAGGCTGCTGGATCACCGACACCACCGGCCGCCGTTACCTGGACTGGCTCGCGGGGATCGGCGTGTGCAATCTCGGGCACCGCCATCCGGCCGTGCTCGCGGCCGCGCGCGCGCAGGAGGAACGCCATCTTCACGTCATGGTCTACGGCGAGTACGTCCAGGAGGCGCAGGCGGCGCTCGCCGCCCGGCTCGCCGCGCTCGCGCCCTTCCCGGCCGCCGAGGTCTATTTCACCTCGTCGGGCGCCGAGGCGATCGAAGGCGCGCTCAAGCTCGCGCGCAAGCGCACGGGCCGGCCCCGGTTCGCCGCGTTCGAGGACGCGTATCACGGCGGAACGTTCGGCGCTTTTTCCCTCGGCAATCCCGCGGCCATGCGCGCGCCGTACGAGCCGCTGCTTGACGTCGAGCGGATGCCGTTCGGCGAGGAGGCGGCGCTCTCCCGGATCGACGGCCGGATCGCCGCGGTCGTGGTGGAACCGATCCAGGCCGAGGGCGGCGTACGCGTCCCGGCCGACGGCTTCCTCCCCGCGCTGCGCCACCGGTGCGACGAAACAGGTGCGCTGCTGGTGTTCGACGAGGTGCAGACCGGATTGGGACGCACCGGGACGCTGTGGGCGGGGGAGCATGCGGGCGTCGTGCCCGACGTGCTGGTGCTCGCGAAGGCCCTCGGCGGCGGCTTCCCGCTCGGGGCCTTCCTCGCCCCGGCGCCGCTCATGGCCGCCCTCGCGGACGGCCCGCCGCTCACGCACCTCACCACCTTCGGCGGCCACCCCGTGAGCTGCGCCGCGGGGCTGGCGGCGCTGGAGGTCACGATCGCGGACAACCTGCCACGGCGGGCGCGCGCGCTGGGCGACGAACTTCGCAAGGCACTCGGCGCGCTCGTCGGCCGCGGCGGCCTCCGGGCGGTCCGCGGGCGGGGGCTGCTCCTGGGTGCCGAGTTCGAGACCCCGGCCCGGGCCCATGCGGCCGTCCTCGCCTGCCGCGCGGCCGGGCTGCTCGTGGGCCAGGCGCTCCACGACGAGCGCGTCCTGCGCCTCACGCCGCCGCTGGTGATGACCGAGCGGGAGCTGCGCCTCGGCCTCCGAACGTTCGCCGCAGCCTTGAACGGCTGATCAGCCGCCGATCGATCCGCCCGTCATGGGGACGAAGACGACGTCGCCGTACTCCGTCCGGTCCAAGCTCCCGTCGGCCCGCTTCACCACCAGCGTGAGCCGCTGGGAACCCGGGTGCGGCCCCACGGGCAGGACGAGCCGGCCGCCCGGCTTGAGCTGCGCCACCAGCGGCTCCGGGATCCGGTCGATCGCGCAGCTCACGACGATCGCGTCATAGGGCGCCGCCGCGGGCCAGCCCCCGAAGCCGTCGCCTTCGTGCAGCCGAACGGCGGCCGCGCCCAGTTCCGCCAGCAGTGGCGCGAGACGCTCCACCAGCGCGGGGAGAATCTCGACCGTGTGGACCTCCGCCGCCAGCCGGGAGAGCAGGACGGCCTCGTAGCCGGAGCCCGCGCCGATCTCGAGCACGCGCGCGTCCGCGCGGAGCTCCAGGAGTTCGAGCATCCGGGCCACGAGCGTCGGCTGCGAGATGGTCTGTCCCGCGCCGATCTCGAACGAGCGATCCATGGACCAGTACGCGGTGTAGGGCGGCGGGATGAAGCGCTTCCGCGGAACCGCGCCGAGCGCCGCGAGCACTCGGGCATCGCGGACGCCCGCGAGCCGCGCAAGCTCTTCCAGCGCGGCGAGGCCGCGATCCTCCATCGGTGCGGCGCGCTCCTACGCGCTAGACGTCTTTGGTGAGGTTGCCGCGCAGGAGCGCGAGCGCGTAGTCGTCCATGAACCGGTTGACCTCGGCCAGGTTCCCCTTGAGCGCATCCCACTGGCCCGTCGGCATGGGCATCAGGAAGTTCGCGGCGTCCTCGATGAAGACCTTGGTCGGATCCGCCAGGTACGATTCGATCTTGAGGTCGTGGGCGGACAGCTCGTTGACCTGCTGCGGGGGAAACACGAAGCGCAGACCGACGCCCGCGAACCCGCGCTTCCAGCCCGACAGCCGCGCGGGCGGGATCTGGACCACTTCGTTGAGCAAGAACGCCCGCGCGTCCGCCTGGCCGCCCAGCGGGAGCGTCTTGCGCAGGACGTGGGTCTGGTGGATGAAGATCGGGATCGCGAGCGCCGCCGCCACTTCTTTCATCACCACGACGAGCTCCTCCGCGGCGAACTCGTTCGACTTCGCCGTCGGGTCGAAGCTCACCTGGACGGCGTCCTTGCTCATCGTGATCTTGAGCTGCTCGCCGGACTCGCGCGGCGGCGTGGCCAGCTCGGCGCCGTCGGCCGTCACCGCGAAGTTGAACGTGCCGACGGTGTAGTGCGGGTTGAAGACGTCGCGGTACTGCGCGGGGGTGAGGGGGTGCTTCTGGAAACGGAGGGTGCTGGCGTGGGCGAGCATCGAGGAGGGGCCGAGATC
>CAYHEI010000429.1:0-3285 GCA_964355385.1 uncultured bacterium
GACGGGCTCTGGCGGCAAAGCGTAACCTACGCCTGGGAGAATCTTAAGATCTGAACTACGTCCCCATCTGGGGGGTGACGAAGGGCGGACAGGATTTGCCGTGCTCGTCGAGGGTGCCGGCGAGGGCGGGGTTGTGCACCCGGACGTGGATCCCCGATTTCATGGCCGAGACCAGCGCCAGCCGCGTCTCCTTGGCGAGCACCTTCGCGAAGGGCATCTCGATCCCCGCGGTGTAGCGCTTCAGGACGTCCGGCGCGCCCACGAACATGCCGTCGGACAGCACGTCCACGTTGCCCTTCTTGCCCGAGTCCGTGACGGCCATCCAGAGTCCCCGCGCCTCCTCGTAGTCGGTCCCGTCCCAGAACTGGATTTCCGCTGCGCTGACGTACACCGCGCGGCGGTTGTTCCGAGGTTGCGGGGCGTGCATCCGAGCGACCTTCGCCATCTCGGCCGCGAACGCGGCGGTGGCCGAGTCGTCGAGCGATCCCGTGACGAGGAGCGAGCCGCCGAGCGCCAGCACCGTCTTCCCCCATGCCACCGGGTCCTCGGGCGGATCGTCCTTCGCTTTCGGGGGCAGCGCGCGTCCTGTCGTGCGTATGGCCCACGCGCCGCTCCAGAGCTCGGCCGCCGTCTGCATCATGTGCAGGAACCAGGGATCGCGGAGCTCCTCCGCGACCAGCACATCGCAAGACCGGGCGAGGCGTCCCAGGTCGAACGCCAGCAAGCGCGGCGATTTCTCCCAGGCGCCCGACGCCAATCCCACGGCGAACCCGGCTCCAGCGCGTCCCTCGCGCGCGGTCTTTCGCAGATGCTCGCACCAAGACGAGGCGGTCGCGTAGCGGAAAAGATGGAAATCGGCCTGGGTGGACCGGCGCACCCCCTCGGCGGCCTGCACGTCGTCCCAGGACCCGACCGACGCGTCCCAGGCCGCGTTGAGCGTCGGGAGATCGACGAACTTCCTCCGCAGCCAGGCCCGATATCCCTCCGCGGCCCAGCGCGAGTGGTCCAACGGCGCGCGGTCGGCGAACGTGCCCGGCGCCGGCGCGCCCTCCTCCCAACATGCGACCCCCGAGCCGAAGTGCGCGGCGCAGGCCTTGAACGCCGCCGCCACGCCGTCCCGCACATGCTTGGAATTGCGGGTCAGGAGCGGCCGGCCTCCCCCGACGGACAGGATGGGTTTCCCCGCCGCATCGAGCGCGGCGTATTCCATGGGGTTCATCCACGCCGGCGGCGGGAAGGTGTCGAGGCGGATCGTGGCCGCCAACCCCTTCGCGCGGACCGCCGCGACCGCCCGGTCCGCCGCCATGAAGTCCGCAGAGGAGGCGCTTGCACGGAACACGTGGTCCCAGCGAGCGCGGAGGTGGACTCCAGTGCAGCCGAGGTCGGCGGCGCGCGTGATGGCGTGCCGCAAGGCTTCCGGCCCGCCCTCGGCCTCCACGTCGAGACACGCGCTCAGCGCGGGAAAGCGGAAGGAATCAGCCAAGCAACACGGGCCTCCCGTCCCGGGCGGAGCGATAGAGCGCGCAGATCGTCTCCACCGCCCGCCGTCCCTCCTCTCCGTTGACGAGCGGCTCGCGGCCTTCCCGGATCGCGGCCGTGAAGTCCTCGAACTGCCGCGCATGGTACGTTTCCCAGGGCGCATCGACGGGAAGGGCGGGGGCGGGCGTACCGTCCCGGCACTCCCAGAGCCGGAACGCGCCGCCGCCCAGCTCCCAGGCGACGCTTCCCGCGTCACCCATCACTTCCAGGCGCGCGGGGAGGCCGGGGCACGCGCACGTGGCGGTCTCGACCACGCCGAGCGCCCCGCTCGCGAATTCGATGATCCCCGCGGTCGCGTCCTCGGTCTCGATCTTCTGAAACAGCGTCGCCGCGTACCCCATGACCTTCCGCACCGGCCCCATCACCCAGAGCAGTTGATCCAGGGCGTGGATGCCCTGGTTCATCAGCGACCCCCCGCCGTCGAGCGCCCAGGTCCCCCGCCAGGCCGCATTCAGGAAGTACTCCGGCGCGCGGTACCACTTCGTCGAGGCCAGCCCCAGCGTCAGCCGGCCGAACCGCCCGGCCACGGCGGCC
Source organism: uncultured bacterium (assembly GCA_964355385.1). Classification (GTDB taxonomy): domain Bacteria; phylum Oederibacteriota; class CAKKQC01; order CAKKQC01; family CAKKQC01; genus CAYHEI01. The sequence continues at coordinate 2,074 of CAYHEI010000429.1, forward strand.
GCGCGGATGGCACGCATGCCCTCGTGAAAGCGGTACTGCGAGATCATCGAGAGCCGCACGCCCGCCGCCCGGCACGCCGCGATCAGCGCATCCGCCTTCTCCACCGTCACCTCGACGGGCTTCTCGGTGATGACGTGCTTGCCGGCGCGCGCGGCCTCGATTCCCAGCGGCCCGTGCAAGCCGGAGGGCGTGGCGAGGCTGACCGCCTCGACCTCGGGCAGGGCCAGCAGATCCGCTCGGTTCCCGAACCAGGGCACCTTGAGCTTTTCGCCGAGCGTCCGGGCCTTGGCCTCAACCTCGTCCGCGACGGCGACGATTCGAGCGCCGGGCACGCGCGCGAGCGCCGCGGCGTGCGTCCCCGCGATGCCACCGCACCCGATGATCCCGAAGCCCACGGGCCCGGCGTCAGCCATCCACCGCCACCTCGCGGCCCTCGCGGGCCGACCGGTAGATCGCGAGGATCACGGCCAGCGCCTTGCGCCCCTCCTCGCCGGATACGAATGGCGCCCGCCCGTCCCGGATCGCCTCCGCCACATCCGCGAACTGGCGCCGATGATTCTCCACGCTGATCGCCTTGGGATCGGCCGCGCCTTCCACCCGCACCGTGACGACGTCCGCCTCCTGCACCGCCCGCCCCCATGTGCCCGGCTCGCCCTGCTCGTCCGCGAACTCCCAGAGCCGTACCCGCCCGCCCAGGTCCAGGCAGACCGTCCCGCGCGTCCCATGCAGCTCGAGCCGGGCGGCCTGGCCCGGGAAGGCCGCCGTCGTTCCCAGGACGTGTCCGAGTCCCCCGTGGGCGAAGGTGAGCGCCGCGGCCGCCACGTCCTCGACCTCGACGGCGTGCGCGAGCGTCGCGGTCGCCGCCTGCACCCGCGCGACGGGACCGCAGAGGTGCACCAGCTGGTCGATGGCGTGGATGCTCTGATTGATGAGGCACCCCCCGCCATCCAGCGCCCACGTCCCCCGCCACGCGGCGCTGTCGTAGTAGGACTGCGGCCGGTGCCACTTGACGTACGCGCTCCCCAGCGTCAGCCGGCCGAACCGGCCCGCGGCCACGGCCTCCCGCGTCCGCACGACGGCGTCCAGGAACCGGAACTGCGAGACGACCGAGAGCCGGACGTCCGCCGCGCGGCACGCGGCGATCAGCGAGTCGGCCTGCTCCAGCGTGACATCCATGGGTTTCTCGACGACCACGTGTTTGCCGGCGCGCGC
>CAYHEI010000430.1:0-3273 GCA_964355385.1 uncultured bacterium
CCGTGGCGGAGAGCGCGCCCGCGCGGCGCGAGGTGTCGAAGCCGCGCCTTTCGGACCTGCGCGAGAGCGGCGCGATCGAGCAGGACGCCGACGAGGTCATCTTTCTCTTCCGCGACCCCAAGTACGCGGCCGAGGACGAGGCCATGGCGGATCCGCAGCAGTGGATCACCCGGGTCAGCGTCGCCAAGCAGCGCAACGGGCCCACGGGCGCGTTCAGCCTCATGTTCAACCGCTCCTACACGCGGTTCGACGACGTCGAATCGAGCCAGATCGAGCCCGAAGGAGAATAACTTCTCCTTCCATCCGCCGGCGTGGGTTGAGATCGACCCGGCGGCGGCGGCGGCGAACGCGCGCGCCGTGCTGCGCTTCGCGCCGGGAGTCCGGCTGCTCGCCGTCGTCAAGGAGGACGCCTACGGACACGGCGCGCCCGGGATCGCGCGGGCGCTCGCCCCGCTGGCCGCGGGCTTCGCGGTGTCGACGCCCGGGCAGGGCGCCGCGCTCCGGGTCGCGGGCAGCACGGCGCCCATCCTGCTCCTGGGCCCCCTCGACCCCGCGGAATGCGCCGCGGCCGGGCGGGCGCGGTTGACGCCCTCGCTGCTGGACGAGCACGAGCTGCCCCGGCTGCGGGTCGCCGGGGGCCGGTTGGAGGCCCACGTCAAGTTCGACACCGGGATGGGACGGCTGGGCGTGCCCCCGGCGCGGGCCCGGGCCCTGGCGTCCGCGCTGTTGCGCCGGGGCGTGCGCCGGGTCCGCGGCGCCTACACGCACCTGGCCGCCGCGGCGGAGCCGCGTTTCACGGCGGCGCAGTTGGACCGTTTCGATGCCTGCCTGGGCGCCCTGCGCGCCGCCGGGATCGCGGCCGAGCAGGTCCACGCGGCGAACAGCGGTGCGGTGGTCTCCTCCGCCCGCGCCCGGGCCTACGGCACCGTGCGCCCGGGCCTGCTGCTGTACGGCTACGCGCCCGGGGGGCGCGCCCCCTTCGCGCTGCGCTCCGCGCTCGCGTGGGGCTGCCGGATCGCCGCGGTGCGCGCCGTGCCGGCCGGCACGAGCGTGAGCTACGGCCATACGTTCGTCACCCGGCGCCCGTCCCGGCTCGCCGTGCTGCCGGTCGGGTACGCGGCGGGACTGCATCGCGCCCTCTCGGGCCGTGGCGCGGCCGTGATTCGCGGGCGGCGCGCGCCCTTCCGCGGACTGGTGTGCATGAACCTGACCGTCGCTGACGTCACCGACGTTCCGGGCGCCGCGGCCGGCGGGATCGCGCACCTGATCGGCGGAGGCGGAACCGCGCGCCTGGGCGCGGACGAGGTCGCGCGCCGCGCGGGCACGATCGCCTACGAGGTGCTGTGCGCGGCGGGCGTCCTCAATCCCCGGCGGCCCCGGTGAACGCCGGGCTCGACCGGCTCGGGGCCCTGGTGCTCGGCGTGCTCGAGGAAGTGGGCAGTTTCTGCCTCGTCCTCGTGCAGGTCGTCCGCTGGTCCGCGGTCACGTTGGGAAACTGGACCTCCTTCGCCGTGCACGCCCTGGCGCGGCGGCCCCGGCCCCGGTTGTACGAGTTCCACGAGACGATGGAGCAGATGGTCTCGACCGGCGTCAACTCCCTTCCCGTGGCCGCCGTGACCGCGGTCTTCACCGGGATGGTGCTCGCGCTGCAGACCGGTATCACGCTCGAGAAGAAGCTCGCGGGAGTGTCGCAGTACCTGGGCGGCATGGTGTCGATGACGATGCTGCGCGAGCTGGGGCCGGTGCTGACGGCGCTCATCGTGACCGGCCGCGTGGGCTCCGCGATGGCGGCGGAGATCGGGACGATGCGGGTGACGGAGCAGATCGACGCGCTGGAGACGCTCGGGACCAATCCCGTCAAGTACCTCGTCGTGCCGCGCGTCTTCGCCCTACTGGTCATGCTCCCGGTGCTCACGATGTTCTCGGACGCGATCGGCATGGTGGGCGGCTATCTCGTCGCTCACGTGAGGTTCGGGCAGAGTTTCGGCATGTTCATCGAGAACGCGCAAAGCATGGTAGACTTGAACGACTTGTTCAGCGGATTGTTCAAGACCTTTTTCTTCGGGGTGATCATCGCCACCGTGAGCTGTTATAAGGGGTTTCGGACGAGCGGCGGTGCCGAGGGCGTGGGCCGCTCCACGACGAGCGCGGTGGTGATCTCCTCGATGACGATCCTGGTGGCGGACTACTTGCTCACCGCCACGATGAGCGTGTTTTGACCTCCGCTGCGGTTCCCCTGGTCCGCTTCGAGGGCGTGGCCAAGCGCTTCGGCGATCAGCCCGTCCTCCAAGGCGTGGATCTGGACATTCGCAAGGGCGAGACCCTGGTCATCATCGGCCGCAGCGGTTGCGGGAAGAGCGTCCTGCTCAAGCACATGATCGGGTTGCTCGAGCCCGACGCGGGGCGGATCCTGGTCAAGGGGCGCGATCCGGCGGCGATGTCCGAGGAGGAGCGCCGGACGGCCCGCGGGATCTTCGGCATGGTCTTCCAGGGCGCGGCGCTCTTCGACTCCCTGACCGTCGCGGAGAACGTGGGCTTCGCCCTCCAGCGCAGGGGCGTCCCGGCGGGGGACATCGCCCGGGTCGTCGAGGAGAAGCTGCGGCTCGTGGGTCTCCCCGGCGTGGGCGGGAAGAAGCCCGCCGAGTTGTCGGGTGGAATGAAGAAGCGGGTCGGACTCGCGCGGGCGCTCGCCCAGGAGCCCGAGGCGCTCCTCTACGACGAGCCGACGACCGGGCTGGACCCCATCATGGCGGACGCGATCAACGAGCTGATCCTGGACACGCAGCGGACGCTGGGCGTGACCTCGGTCGTCGTCACGCACGATATGGTCAGCGCCTACAAGATCGGGCACCGGATCGCGATGCTGCACCAGGGACGGGTTCGCGCGACGGGCACCCCCGACGAGATCCGCGGCAGCGCGGACGAGGTCGTCCGGCAGTTCATCACCGGCAGCGCCCACGGCCCGATCCAGGTCCACGCGCTTGCTTAGCCACGAACGGAAGGTCGGCATTGTGGTCGCCGGGGGTCTCCTGCTCTTGCTCGTGGCGGTGTTCCTGATCGGCAAGGTTCGGGTGGGGGTGTCCGGGTACTTCCTGAACGCCCGGTTCAAGTTCGTCAACAACCTGCGCGAGGACGCGCCGGTCAAGTACGCGGGCGGGCCGGTGATCGGGCGCGTGAAGCGGATCACCGTGGACCAGGACCTCGTCAACGTCCGGCTCTGGATCGACCGCGATGTCCGTCTCCGGACCGACAGCGAGATCTGTATCTTCACGT
>CAYHEI010000431.1:0-3269 GCA_964355385.1 uncultured bacterium
CCGCGGTGACGTCGGTGGCGGGGAGCGGGACGCGGTACGAGTGGGCGGCGGCGGCATTGAGCGTGGGGCCGGGAGCGAGACTGACGTTCACGATCACGGGGTCGGTGGGGCTCATGTGCGCGACCCAGTACCTGAGCGGGACGGCGTACGTGGCGGCGACGAGCGGGTGCCTGACGACCACGCTCTACAGCAACGAGGCAGGCTTCACGGTGGCGGGGACGTTCACGGCGGTGACGGCGAGTAAGGCGGCGATCCCGGTGGTCGCCATCGTCGGCGCGCCCATCACCTACCGGTTGGTGGTGACGAACGCGGGGACGGCGACGCTCGTGACGGTGCGGGTCACCGACACGGTGTCGCCGGTGGTGACGGGTGCGGTGACCGCGCAGCCGCCGGGGTTCGGGGCGCCCGCGGTGACGTCGGTGGCGGGGAGCGGGACGCGGTACGAGTGGGCGGCGGCGGCGTTGAGCGTGGGGCCGGGAGCGAGCCTGACGTTCACGATCACCGGAACAGTGGGCATGCTCTCGGCGACCGGATACGTGAGCGACACGGCGTTCGTCAGCGCGACCTCGGGCTGTCTCACGACGACGCTCTACACCAACGAGGCGGGATTCGCGCTGGCGGCGCCGCGCATGGCACTCACCAAGTTCCGCGCCCCGACGCGGGGTCCCACCGGGACGGTCGTGACGTTTACATTCTCCTTTACGAACACCGGGACCGCGACGGCCAACAGCGTCGTACTGCTCGACTCGCTGCCCCCGCGGATGCAGTATGTCGCGGGGAGCGCCGTGAGCGCGCCGGCCGCCGCGATCGACTGGTACAACCTGGCTTGCTCGTGCTTCACCGGGGTGGAGCCCGCGCCCGTGAACGTGGCGAGCGTGCGCTGGACTCTCCCGAATCTGGGTGCGGGCGTGACGGGGTCGGCTTCATTCTCGGTTCGCATCCAATGATCACGCTGAAACCGGCTTGTTGAGTTCCGCAAGCCCGCGCGACCTGATCAGCCGCGCGGAGGTTCGACAATCCAAACCACTCACTTGAGGAGGATACAGATGTTGCGCAACAGCATGAAGACTGCGTTGAGAATATTCGGGCTCGCCGCGCTGATCGGGATGCTGCATCCCGGGAAGGCGCTCGCGGTCCTGACGGTGACGAACACGGGCTCGGTGGCGTTCGACAACGACGCCAACATCGCCCAGCCGGTGGTGGCCAGCTCGACGCTGGTCGACATCGCGGCGAACCCCTTGCTGACCGTGACGAAGATGGTCGAAGGGGCCCCGGCGGTCCACGCGCGCGGCTCGACCCTGTTCTACCGGATCGTGGTGGAGTATCCGCAGATCGTCGACAATCTCCTCGTGTGCGCCGACGATTCTACGGCCAAGAACGTGACCATCACTGACAACCTGTTCCCGTCCGGATTCGCATACGTGGCCGGGACCACGGAGACGTCGGTCGACGGTGGCACGACCTTCGTGCCGGTTCCCGAAGGCGGCTCCAACGCCGACGCGTCGCAGTCCTTCGCGGGGACGACGCAAAGCGTGACCTTCACCAACCCGATCGCGGAGTGCTCCGCGGGCGCGACGGGGCGGATGATCAGGTTCCAGGTGACGGTGCAATAGGGCCAACGCGTCGGCGAGAGGAGGGCGCGACCGGACGAGTTCCGGCGTGACATCGCTGACCAGTTAGGGACGGCATAACGCCGTACCGCCCGCAGCACGCGCGCTCACGCGCGGGGCCGCGGGGAGACCCGGACGCTCAAGGTCCGCCGGTCGGAGGCCATGGACCACCGCTGGTCCAAGGGCCACCGTTGCCGCGCGGATCGCCGGACTCCCGCACGGCCGTATCCCGGAATCCCGGGGCGTTCAAACGCCCCGTTCGGGGACGGGGGGGGAGTCTGTCCCGAAAGGCCATGCTGACCGTGATCAGCCTTCTCGCGTTTGTTGCGCACGCGCGCGGGGCGACGGTCACCAACACGGCCTACGTGGACTACCGGAACGATGCGGATCTCCCCCAGGCGCGTCTCGCCGCGGCGACGATCATCACCGTGAGCGATGCGCCGACGACCCCGCTCGGACTCACCGCGAGCTTGAGCGGCGGAATCGTGCAATTGGACTGGACCCCTTCGGCGCCCGGGACCGCGCCGATCGCGGGCTACAACATCTACCGGGCGACGTCTTCCGGCTTCACCCCCGGGGCGGCGACGTTCCGGACCCAGGTGCCGGGCGCCGGCACGGCCTCGTTCGCGGACGCCGCGGTCGTCGCGGGCGTGACATACTGCTATGTCGTGCGGGCCGTAGACGTGAACGGGCTGGAGAGCGCCTCCTCGAACCAGGATTGCGCCGGACTGGTCGTGCCGGCGCCGCCTCCGGTTCCGCCTCAGCCTTCCGGGACGCCGGCGGCGCCCGTCCCGCCGGCCGGGGACATCCGGGTCGTCGTCGAGGTCTTCGACGCGTCGGGCCGGCTGGTGCGAACGCTCCTGGACGGCCGGGCCGCGGCGACGGTGACGCTCAACCGCGTGGGGACGGGGAGCGTTCACGTCGCGCTGCGCGGCGCGGAGGCCGTCCCGGTCCTCCTGTCGGATGGCAGCCTGGCGTCCTGGGACGGGAAGTCCGTCTCAGGAGCCCTCGCTCCGAACGGCCTGTACACCGTCCGCGTGATGTCCGTCCTGCCCGACGGACGCCGGATGGTCACGTCCGCCACGATCTCGATCATCCGGCCCTACGAGCAGCTCATCGTGTCGCCCGAACTCGTGCCGAACCCGGCCGGCGAGGCCGCGTGGTTGAGCTACCGGCTCGCCTCGACGTTCGCCGCGGTGGACATCCGGGTGTACAACGTGGCCGGCGAGCTCCTCTTCGAGGGGAGCGCGGACGGCACCCGGAACTCGTTCAAGTGGGACTTGCGCAACCGGGACGGGAGGCGCGTCGCGGCCGGCCTCTACCTCGTGGTCATCGAAGCGGCCGATCCAACGACGGGGAAACGCGACCGGGCGATTCTCAAGCTCGCGGTGGAGGGGAAGTGAGGACGGCGTGCCTCCTCGCCGTCTTGCTTCTGGCCGCTCCCGCGGCCCGCGCGGCATTCGAGAAGGGCGGACTCCTGGACGAGGGGCCGCGGAACGCGTCCCTGGGCGGGTGCGGCGGCGCGTTTGCGTCCGATCCGGCCGGCGCGAAGGGCTGTCCCGCGTCGCTCGCGCGCCTGGAGGGGATGCCGGTCCTGCTCGGGATGGGCGCGGCCACCCAGGCCGATCTGGGCACGTTCGTGGCCGGCGCCGGCGGGAC
>CAYHEI010000432.1:0-3262 GCA_964355385.1 uncultured bacterium
CACCTGGACCTCGGCGCGGCCCCGCTGCTCGTGGGCTGCCATCCCGCGCTCGCGCCGCCCCCCGACGCCGCGTGGCGGCAGGCGGTGCGGGACGCCGTCCGCGCGGGCGCGGGGCTGGTCTCGTTCGATCCGCACTGGCCGGACGTTTCGCCCCGCGACCCGCACATTCAACCGCGGGAGATCCAGTTCGTGGGCGCGCACTGGATCACCGCCGGGCGACCGGAAGACCGGCTGGAGCTGCCGGGCGCGCTGCATCTCGTCGCGCGGATTCCCGGCCGCCCCATCGTGACCGCGGGCGGGCGACCGCTCGTGACCGTGGACCGGCTCGGAAGCGGGCGGATGGTCCGGTGGTCTCGGCTGGGCTGGGCGAACCCGGCCGTGCTCGGCCCCCTGGGCGGGCTGGACGGCGTCCTGTGGCGGTCCCTCGTCTGGGCCGCGCGCAAGCCGTTCGTCATCCGCGCGCTGCCGCCGCTCGTCGCACTCCGGGTGGACGACGTCGCGGGCACGGGGGAGCGGTGGAATCTCCCGCCGCTCTGGTGGGTGGACGAGGCGGTGCGGGCGGGCTTTCGGCCATGGCTGGGGCTCTTCACCCACGCGACCTCCGACGCGGCCGTGCGGGAGCTCCGGCCACACCTCACAGCCGGCCGCGCCACGGCTTTCCCCCACGCGCTCGGACGCCTCCGGGCCTCCCGGGGCCCGGCGCTCGCGTGGGACCCGGCAACGCCCAAGCCCCGCGGTGACGGTCCGGACGGCCTGGGTCGGACCGACGCCTTCATATACTATGACCATGCGGGCCGGCGACCGTGGCCGGACGCGGAAGCCCGCGCGCGGCTGGACCTGGCCGAGCGCTGGTGGCGGACCCGCGACCTGCCGATGTCCCGCGTCTTCATCCCGCACTGGTACGAGGCGGGCGCCAACACCATTCCCCGCGTCCACGACCGCTGGGGCGCACACCTCTCCTCGCTCGTGAAGACTCCCGAATCGCCCTGCGCGGCGGGCACGCCCTGGCTCCGCAGCGGCCCGTTCCGGCGCGATGGACCGGCCGGTCCCGCGACCCCGCACGGCGGGGCGGGCGGGGAGCTGGGCCGCCGGCCGGTCTACTACGCCGACACCGTGCGGTTCGCCGGCCGGAAGTTCTTCAACGGCCTCACCGAGATCCGGGACATCGCGGGGTACGAGTGGACGCCGGACGGTCGCGTCGGCCCGACCGTCGACCGCGGCGTGCGGACCATCGCCCGCGGGCTGGACTCGCTCGCCCTGGCCGTCCTCTTCACACACGAGACCGACCATCTCTGGAAGATCCCCCCGGCGCGGCTGCGCGCGGAACTCCGGGGCGTCGCGCGCGGGATCGCGGGCCGGCGACCGCGTTTCGTCACGCTCGATGACGGCCTGCGCGCCGTCGAGGCGACGAAGACGGCCCGAATCGTGTCCGTCGTGCAGCATCCCACCGCGCGCCGGGTGACGGTCACGCTGGCGGGGCGGGCGGCGGTCGAGACGTCGTTCCGGCTCTACGTCGAAGGCCCCCGCGGCCCCGCCGGCCGGACGATCCGGGTGCCGGCCTTCGTGGGACGCCGGAGGATCGCGGTCCCGTTGCGGAGGAATTCCCTCTGAGGACGGCAACCGTCCGCCGCCTTCTCCCGGCCTTCGTGGCGGCCGGACTCTTCGCTCCGCAGCCCGCCGCTGCCGAACGTCTCTTCCTCAACGGCGTGGACGCGAACTACTGGCTCTACTGCTCAACCACCGCGTACGACTCGCCGGCGTGGGCCGAGCGCGTCTGGAAGAAGACCGTCCCGGTGCAGACATGGCGGGACGGCGCGCGCGCGATCGAACCCCTGCCGTTCTTGCACGAGCGCGGCGTCAATGCCTTCCGCGTGCGTGTCTGGGTGGGGGAGGACGGCCCGCACGGACTCGCGTACGCGCTGGCCACGGCGCGTTCGACCGGCCCGTCCTGGCCTGCGAGTACGCCTTCCCGCACACCCCCGACATGCGCCGCGCGATCTTCCGCGACTGGAATCATCCGGTGTTCGGATTGAACCCTTCGCCGGCCGGACAGCAGAGGATGCTGGAGCGGTTCCTGACGTGGGCCGCGGGGAATCCCCGTCTCGCGGGCGCGTTCTACTGGAGCCCCGAGTGGTTCGTGCCGGGCGAGGAAAGCGGCTGGGGTCCGATGGCGCTCTTCGGCCCGGACGGCGCCGCCCTCCCCGCCGTCCGGGCGCTCGCCGCTGGCGCCCCCCTCGAAGCAGTTTTGCGCGGGCCGACCCGCCCGCGAAGACAGATCAGCACGGCCAATCCCCTGAGAGATGACAAAGAGTAGACAAACGGCTACGATAGAGCCATGGCCGGTTTCGTCTGGGATGCTCGCAAGAACGAGCGGTTGAAAGCGGAGCGCGGCGTTGAGTTCGGCGACGTCGTCCGCGCGGTCGCAGGGGGTCGCATGCTGGACGTGTTCGAACATCCGAACCAGCGGAGGTACTCCGGCCAGCTGATCGCGGTGGTCGAGATGAACGGGTATGCCTACTTGGTGCCGTTCATCGATCGGCGCGGAACCATGGACTTGAAGACCATCATCCCAAGTCGGAAGGCCACCAAACGCTACTTGAGAGGAGGGAGAGCACATGGCTAGGCTGTCGGCAGGCGAAAAGCGGTTGCGGGACTCTTTTGACCGCGGAGAGTGGCGCCCGGTGGCCGGTTCGGCGGCCGTCAAGGCGCGCCTTCAACGGCTGGCGGTCGGCCATCTGAGGAAGGACGCGAAGATCAACGTCCGCCTGTCGCAACAGGACCTCGATGGCCTGCGGCGGCGAGCATCAGAGGAGGGTTTGCCCTATCAGACGCTCATTTCCAGCCTGCTCCACAAATTCGTCGCCGGCCGCCTCGTTGAGAAGGCGGCTCGAGGATAGCTGATCATCAGCATCCTTACGGGAATGCGATGACATTGACGGGGCGGATCGTCGTGGTGATCTCGGCGGGAACCGAGTGGCGGTGCGTCAAGGACCTCCTGCAGCCCACGGCCCTCGGGCGGACGCCGTTCGGGGAGTCGTTCCAGCATGCTCTCGGAGGTGAACCGCTGACCTTCTGCCACGGCGGGTGGGGCAAGATCGACGCGGCAGCCGCCGCGCAGTTCTGCATCACGTCGCTGGGCGCGGCGCTGTTGGTCAACCTGGGCACGTGCGGCGGCATCCGTGGTCGGGCCGTGAAGGGCGACCTGTTCTTGATCGAGCGGACGGTGGTGTACGACATCCTCGAGCGCATGGCCGATCCCGAC
>CAYHEI010000433.1:0-3230 GCA_964355385.1 uncultured bacterium
TTCAGACGTGTGCTCTTCCGATCTCGCTGACCGCCACGTCACGGACCAGTTCGGGAAGGAACGCGGGGCGGTCGAGGCGGACATGGGTGACCGCGCCAAGCGTGACGAGGCGAGCGCCGGCGGGTGTACGAAACGCGACGACCGGGCCGTCGGAGCGGAGCGAACCCTCGCCCCAGGGCTTGGCGCCCGGGTCGAGGTAGATTTTCGCGGCCGTTTCGACCCGGGTGACCGTGCGACCCGCGACGCGGAGGCGCCAGGCGTCCAGGCCGGGACCGGACGCCAGGAAGCCGTAACGGGGAAGCGTTCGCTTCTTGCCGTCTGCGCCGGTCAGCACGTAGTCCCGCTCGCCGAAGTTGGCCGTGACGACATGACCCGACGAGAACTCCGTGCGCTGGACCAGCCGGTCGGGCGTCAGGAAGCCATGGCTGGTCATGGCCGCTCCGCCCACGGCCTCGGACACCGCGTTCACCGTGTGGTACGACGCCAGGAACCGGTCGCGGTACTTCTTCCACAGCGCCGCGTCCGGCATCCAGAGCGGCATCGTGCCATAGAGGAGATTCAGGAGGTCCTTGGCGTCCCACAGCGCGGGCACCTTGGTCATGCCGTCGCCGGTGTACCAGGACGAGACGTGGCAGTCGTGGAAGACCAGCTCGAACAGCGGAACGCGAGTCGCCGCCCCGGCCGTCAGCGCGGCGTAGTCGGGGTCGGGCTCCACCGGCTTGCCCCAGTCGTACCCGGCATTATCGGCGGGCTTGATCGTCATCGTCCCTTCGCTGAAATCCGAGAACGGCACGGCCCATTCCCGGATTTCCTCGCTGCCCGTCACGAGCCTGAACTCGTCGCTGACGAGCTTCAGCATGTCCGCGCGCGCCTCCTGGTCATCGCGGCGGGTGGCGGGGTGCGCCGTGCTGTAGCACTCCATGAGACCCGACGCGGTCACCACGTCGATGAACCGCGCCGCGTACGGCGTGCGCTTGAGCTCGGCGCCGATGCGCTCCGTGGCCGTCTTGCGGTGCGTGCGCGCGCACAGGTAGTAGCCCTGGAACGGCCCGCCCTCCGACTTGTCCAGCCAGCCCTTGTGCGGCGAGCCGTCGGCATCCACGATGACGTCCTCCGGGCAGCCCGCCGTACGCAGCCATTTCGGCGGCTTGTCCCGCGAATCCCAGGCGTCGGTGTAGATGTCGTACCGGCTGGGGAGGAAGCCCGCCGCAGCCGCCTTGCGGACCAGCCCGTCGGCGTCGCCGGGCTCCTCCCAGCCGCCGCCGATCGAGACGACGGCCCGCGTCACGCCCCGCGCCGCGAGGTCCTCCAAGAAGTCGGCGGGCAAGCCCCGATCCAGCACCCAGAGGTCCACCGCACCCGGCAACGTGGCGACCGCGGGGCGGATCTTCGCCTTCTCAGCCAGGGTGCGCAGCCAGCCTTTCGCGCGCATCAGCTCCCGGTGGCGCACGGCCAGCGCGACGTGCCCGCCGGTGGCGGCGAACCGCACGAGCACCCGGCGGGGTCCGCCCACCCCCCCCCTGGGGGGGCGCCCGCTCCTCCGGGGGGGGGGGCGGCCGGCCCCGCCCCCCACTTCCAGGGAGGAGTCCCAGGGCGTCTCGTTCAGGAGCGCGTACCCGGACGTCAGGTCGGTCGCCGCGCCGAATCCCAGGGAGGTCTTCCATTCCGCGTAGTCGAAGCCGCTCTTCCACTCGAACCACTTGAACCCCGCGCCGGGCCCCGTCGCGGTGACCGGCACGATCAGGCCTTCGGCGTACGGCAGTACGAGGAGATCGCGCGCGCGGGAGACGAAGGGGAGGGGATACCGGATCGGTCCGCTGAGCTTCCGCGCGGGATCGGCGTCCAGCGTCACCGTGAACTCGGGCGCGGTGGGGTCGAGGGCGACGGTCGCCGTGACGTCGAAGTCCGCCAGCCGGTCGCGCAGCGTGAGCCGCGCCGCAAGCGGCGAGAGGCGTTCCACGGAGATCACCGCGAGCGCCGCCGCCGCATCGGGGAACTGACTCCACACGAGGCCACCGACGAGTGAGACCGTCCACGCGCCATCCGGCCCCACCGCGAGGCGCAGCGCGGGCGACTCGAGGGCGAGGGGAGGCAGGGCGTGCGCCACGGGCGTCACCTCGGATCGTACCAGCCGCGGGTCTTCCACCCACGCCTCGCCGGGCCCTTCCCCGGTGATCCGGAACTGAATCGTCGCGGCTCGCGCGGGGATGAGAAACCGGGAGGACAGTTCCCTCCACTCGTGCTCACGGCGCGTTTCGGCAGCGCCGTAGATCCAGTCCAGGACCTCGCCCTTGTCGTCGCGCACCACCACGCCGAGCTGCACCGCGCCCTTCAGCCCGCGCGTCTTGATCCGTCCGCGAATCCCCCACACCTCGCCGGGCTGGACGGGAACCTGAGCCGGGCGGGGGAGCGCCCAGTCCTGCTTGCCGGTATGCGTGACGTGCGCCACCGCCTGCTCGCCCTCGCCTGAGAACTCCACCTTCGCCGCCCCCGCCGACCGGCTCCACACGGGCTCCCATTGGGTGGCAGTCGAGGGAGGATTGGCGGCAAGCGCAACGGCGGCGATCAGCGCGAACACGGAACCCTCAGGTCGCGGCTTCGCTCACTTGGCGCGTGGCCGACTCGAGCCACGCCTTGTTGATCGTCACGCCCCAGCCGGGGCCGGAGGGGAAGGGGATCATGCCGCCCTTCACCTCGAGGACGGGCGTGAAGATCTCGTCGGCCCAGTGGTCGGGCTCGATGGAGAATTCCACGAACGGCCCCGCGTTGGGAATCGCCGCCATCATGTGCATCGTGAACACCGTCACCATGGAGCGGTTGGCGGAGTGCGGGACGCAGGGGAGACCCGACGCCTTCGCCGCCACCGCCGCCTGACAGGCCCGCGAGAGGCCGCCGATGTAGCAGATGTCGGGCTGCACGATGTCCACGGCCTTGATGCCGACCATCCGGCGGAACTGCGCGAGGTCGGTGTCCTGCTCGCCGCCGGCCACGGGCACGCGCAGCGCGCGGGCCACCTCGGCGGTCCACTCCAGCTCCCAGTACGGGCAGGGCTCCTCGAAGTGCGCCACGTCGTACTGCTCCAGCATGCGGCCAACCTCGATCGCGCGCTGCGGCGAGTAGCAGGAGTTGGCGTCCACCATGATAGCGATGTCGTGGCCGAGCGACTTGCGCACGGCCGGGACGAGCGCCTCGGTGCGGCCCGGCCAGATCGGAAGAGCGTCGTGTAGGGA
>CAYHEI010000434.1:0-3228 GCA_964355385.1 uncultured bacterium
ACGACGAAGAAGTCCAGATCGGCGGACGCGCGGTGCCCTTCCTGCATGGCGAGAGCCGTGCCCCCCGCCAGGACGAACTTCCGCAGCTCCGGATGCGCTGCGAGCCGTTCGGCCACGTCGCGCCCCCCGCTCGGCAGGACATCCCAGTGTGGCTTCACGTCGCGTCCGGCAGGTGACGCGGGCCCGGCGGCGGTGTTCCCAGCCACCAGGACCAGAAACGCGCCGCTCGCGGCGAGAGGCGCCACCCCTCGCCCGCGATCCAAGTCTTGAGCCAAGGCAGCGAGTACCGACGGAGCATCCACCGGATCTCTTCCCGGTCCCCCTGCTCCATGAGACGCGGCACGATCAGGATCGCGTCGCGCAGCGGATGCAGATTCGCGCCGCCATATTCGGGAAACAACAGCCGGGCGGAACGGGGCAGGGGAACATTCGCTCGGCACCTTCCGGCCAGGTGCTCGGCCCCCCGCGCGTCCACCAGCCACTCGCCGAGGAACTTCCCCACCGGCACCAGATCGCCGTCCCGCAGGTAGCGGTACACCTGGCGCCGGGACTTCCCCAGTCTGCGGCTGAGCACGGACACCGGAAGCGCGCCGCGGACCTCCCACACCGGACGGCCGGCGCCATCCACGCGGCGCACCGTCCACGCCCCGCCCGGCTCTTCCTCGAGTACCGACTTCATGTCCTATATGATGACACAATTGCTCTATTCATTCTCGTGCTTCTCCAGCCTCTCGTGCAGCACCCGCCATTCGGACGGCGGAAGGGGTTCGACCGCGCCCGACGCCGTGACCTGCAGCATCGTGGCCTCCTGCGCGGCCAGCCGGAGAAGACCGGCGGATCGGGAGGTCGCGGCCCAGGGAAGATTCCACACATAGCCGGTGGCCATCGACACGGACACGCCGACCAGGGCGCGCCCGTCGCTTCGAACGCGCAGGCTGCTCATCCACACGCCGGCGCCGGGCCGAAACGGCTTGCCGATGGGCTCGCCCGTGGACGCGTCCCAGGCTTGGATCACGCCGCTGTAGACGGACGTGAAGGCCGTCTCGCCGTCGGGCGACAGCGCGACGGACGCGATACCCCATTCGTTCCGCATGACCTTGGAGATGGGCCGCCCCGCGCGGACGTCCCACACGCGGCCCAGGCCGTCCCCGCATCCCGCGAACATCCTCGTCTCCGCCGCGTCGAACGCGACGTCGCTCACCGCCGACCCCATCGGCATGGGCCGGCCGGTCTCGTGCCCGGTCCGGCCGTCCCAGAGGCGGGCCACGTGGTCGTCCGTCAGGCTCAAGAAGACCTCGCGGCGCCGAAGCGGGAACAGCGCGACGACCGGCCGCGGGTGATGAAACACCGGCCCGGCGGGCTTGCCGGTGGCGGCGTCGGTCGACTTGACCGTCCGCGGATCGGCGATCTCCACGACGTAGAGCCGATCGAGGGCGGGGCTCGCGCACATCCGTGCCCAGTCGGCCCCGCGCCAGGCCGGGCCCGCCCAGTTCCCTCCGCGCAGGTCGCGCAGCCGCGCGGTATCGCCCTGGACCATGAGCAGGCGGTCGCCGCGCGGCACCAGGACGCCGGGGACCGCGTCCACCGAGATCGGTTCGCCGACCGCGGCTCCGGACGCGACATCCCATGACCGGATCAACTTGTCGCCCCCCGCGCTCCAAACCCGGCGGCCGTCCGGACTGAACGCCAGTGTCCAGGCCCCCTCGCCATGCCGCGCAGCGGATTCCACGTACCGGCTTCCCCCGACGTCCCACCAGCGCACTTTGCCGTCGAAGAAGCCCATGGCGACTGCTCTCCCGTCGTCGCTCGCGGCCACGGCGCGCGGCCAGTCGCGCATCCAATCCGGATTGCGGATCAACCGCGCCTCGGTCCCGGGATCCGCGGCGTCCCAGACTCGCAGCACCCCCTGATCCTTCATCGCCACCGCCACCTCCCGGCCGTCCGGGCTGAACGCGATCGGATCGAACGAATCGCCGATGAGCATGGGCCGGCCGACCTGCTCCGCGGAGACGACGTCCCACAACCGCATGTTCCGGTCCAAGCTGGTCGTCACGGCCAGGCGATCGCCGGGACTCAGTTCCAACCGCCCGATCCACGATCCAACCTGCGCCACCAGCGCCAATTCGCCTGCGCCGACATTCCAGAACTTGACGGTCCCATCCGCCCCGGCCGAGAGGAGCGTGCCGCTGTCCGCCGTGAATTTGAGGCTCTTCACGCCGCCGCCGTGGGAAAGCGATCCGCCTGCCCGTGCGCCGTCGATCGCGCGGTGCAGGTGGATCGAACCACCGATTCCGTTGAACGACGCCAACGCCAGGAGTCTTCCATCGAAACTGAATGCGTTCGTCGAATACCCCAAAGGCATGCGCGCGACGAGCCGCCCGGAGCGAGCATCCCACAGTCCGGCCTCCACGCTGCCCCCCGCGTACCAGCGCCGGCCGGCGAGGTCGAATCCCTGGGCGCCGGTCAGCCCCACATGCGCTCCGGCGAGGAGCCGCCCATCGGGGAGCGACCACAGCCGGGCGGTACGGTCGTCGGCCCCCGTCATCGTCATCGCGCCCAGCCGGTTCTCCCCGCCGAACCGGCTGTCGACGATCGCACCGCCGTTGCGCATGACGGGTCCCACCTGCACCCGCCGCTTCGGGTCCCAAAGTGTTCCATCGCCCTTCGCGCTCTCGACGTACAGCAGGCGCCCGCTGGGCGAGAAGCACGCCGAAACGGCCCCGCCCTCGGGCCGCAGCGGCTCGCCGTCGCGCGCGCTTGACGACGCGTCCCAGAAACCGACCGCACCGTCCGTCCCGACCGTCACGATCCGGCGACCGTCCGGACTGAAGCAGACCCGTAAGACGCCGCCGCCGGGACGCATCTCGGGGCCGAGCGGTCTGCCGGTTACCACATCCCAGATCCGCACGAACCCCTTTCCGGCTCCCACGGCGATCGCCCGGCCATCCGGGCTGAACGCGAAGGAGGCGAGCACGCCTTCGTGCGCCATGGCGAACCGGGGAGGACGGATCACGCTCAGCCACGCCAGCGCGTTGGCGCGCGCCAGATGCGACGGCGCCATGACGTTAAGCTGCGCGTAGAGGACCGCCGTGGCGGCGACATCCCCCTTCTCGGCGTACTGTTGCGCGCGCGCGAGGGTCGCATAGGCGAGCTGACGGCGAACCTCGAACTGTTTGCGGACGAGCTGGGCGCCGGCAACCGCGAGTGCGATGACGGCGACGCCGGCCA
>CAYHEI010000435.1:0-1684 GCA_964355385.1 uncultured bacterium
TCGTGCCCTAGAACCCGAATTCCTCTTTCATGGCGAGGTACTGGATGAACTTCTCCAGACTCTCTATGCTCAGCACGACGATCTGCCCGGCCTGGATGTCGATGATCTTCGAGGTCTTGAGCTTTTCCAGAACCTCGCGCACCTTCGCCATCTCGTCCATCAGGCCGACATCCTTGGCGAGCTCGTTCTCGCCGAACGGCACGCCCATCTTCACGCCCGCGGGCCCCTTCACGCCGTGCTGCAGCGAGACGGAAAGGATACGGCCGGCGATGCGCCGGTTGATGTCCTTGATCATCAGGTTCATGATCTGGTCGTTCATCGCCCTGATGTTCATGCTCATGGTCTTCATAATCTTGCGGACGATGGCCGGATTGGCCTGGACGTGCAGGTCGAACGTGCGCTCGTCGAGGAGGATCAGGCGCGTGTCTTCCGCCGCGCGCGCGTTCGCTGAGCGCGTCGCCTTGTCGATGATCGCCATCTCCCCGAAGAAGTCGCCGGGCACCTTGTAGGTGAGAGACTTCTCGCCCTTGGGCGTGTTCAGAAAGAGCTCGACCTTGCCGCCCTGCACGATGTACATATGCTCGCCGGGGTCGCCCTGCTTGAAAATCAGGTCTCCGGCCTTGAACACCTTCGCGAATTTTTCGAATGCTTCGGCCGTTGTCGCCACGCTCGCTCCTCCTGCGTCACCCGGGCGCAAGCGCCTCGGGACAATCGATTATAGCGGGGGCCTCTTCCCCCCCGCAAGGGCCGCCCAGGACCGTTGATTAGGTGGTTTCAATGAATGCAAGATCAGACGGATGCGCCTCCGAACCGGTGCCCATTCAGCACGGATGAGAGCCCCCCGTCCACGACGACGGCGGAGCCGGTCATGAACGCGGCCTCGTCGGAGGCCAGGAAGGCGGCCACCCGGGCGATATCCTCCGCCTTCCCCACCCGCCCGGCGGGCTGGAGCGCGTTCGTGGCGGCCCGTTGCTCCGGCGACGCCAGGAACCCGGTCGTCATGCCGGTCTCGACCCAGCCCGGCAGCACGGCGTTCGCCCGAATGCGGTCCTTCCCGTAGTCGATCGCGATGGACTTCACGAGCATGAGAGCGCCGCCCTTGGACGCGCAGTAGGCCGCGAGCCTGGGCTCGGTCGTGAGGCCGTTCACGGAAGCCGTCACCACGATCGCGCCGCCGCCGCGCCGCCGCATCGCCGGGATCGCCGCCTTGGCGCAGAGAAAGATGCCCTTCAGGTTGACGCCGAGCACGCGGTCCCACTCCTCCTCGGTCGTGTCGGTCAGGATCTTGTCCACCTCGACGCCCGCGTTCGCGTACAGGATGTCCAGCCCCCCGAACCGGCGCACGGCTTCGTCCACCGCGCCCTGCGCGTCCGCCGCGCGCGACACATCGCAGCGCACGAACGCGGCCCTCCCGCCGGCGGCAACGACGGCCTCGGCGACCGCGCGGCCTTTGGCTTCCTGCACGTCGCCCAGGACGACGCTGGCGCCCTCGCGCGCGAAGTGTCGGGCGGACGCCTCGCCGATCCCCGAGGCCGCGCCGGTAATCACCGCCACTTTCCCGTCCAGTCTGCCCATATTTTCGACTCAGCTTATCACACGTCGGCACTTCCGCCCGGCCCGGCGGAGCCGTGGCTGGCGCGGGGGGCCCCCCCCCGGGGGGGGGGCGGGGGCCGGGGGTTAATTT
>CAYHEI010000435.1:1694-3228 GCA_964355385.1 uncultured bacterium
CCGCCCTGTCTCCCAATTTTTTCGACTCCGCTTACCACCCGGCGGCAGTTCCCCCCGCCCCGGCTGCGCCGTGCGGGGCGCGCTGACCGCCCATCGGGCGGTCAGCGGACTCCTGTGTTACATTACGGTCACTCATGCCTCCCATGCCCCTCCGTCAGATCGAAGTTCGGGTGGACTCCCGCAAGACGTTCCAGCGGATCGACGGATTCGGCGTCAACCTCAACTCGAAGTACTGGGAGGGCGGCGCGCTCGCGCCCGTGCTGGAAACCCTCGTGGACGACCTGGGCTGCACCCTCTTCCGGCAGGATGCCTGGGGCAAATCGGACTGGCCCGATCCGGCCGGCACGCTGGGCAAGGCCGCTTTGGCGCCGGCCCATCTCGCGCGGGTTTACGAAGATCCGGTCTTCGCGAACGCCCGCGCCGTCGCCGGTTGGCTGAACGGCCGCGGCCTGGAGCCCTACCTCACGCTCAGCGGCGTCGTCCCCCGCTGGATGTGCGCCGCGGACGGGAAGACGCTCAAGGACCGCGCCGCCTTCGCCGCCATGGCGGCGTCGTATGCCGAGTGGGCCCGGAAGCAAGCCGGCGTCCGCTTCACGCTGTTCGGCCCGCTGAACGAGACCGATATCGGTCCGCCGGAGGGCCCAGCGGTCGGTCCCCGCGACTACGTGACGACGTGCGAAGCGCTCGTCGCGGCGCTGGACGCCCGCGGGCTCCGTGACGTCAAACTCGTCGTGCCCGAGCAGGCCAACTACCGCCTTCCATACGTGGACCACATCCTGAAGAGCAAGAAGCTCGTCGGCCGAATCGGCGCCTTCGGAATCCACACCTACGGCGACGGCGATGCGGGCGCGGTCGTCGCTCAGGTCCGCAAGAGTCCGTCTCGCGGGGTTCCGGTCTGGATGACCGAGTTCGGCGACCTGGACGAGAGCGGCGAGCGCGAATGGCCGGTCGCGTGGAACAGCGTCGTCCGGCTCCTCGATCTGCTCGGCGCCGGACTGAACGCCGCCCTCTTCTGGGATGCCTTCGACAACTACCATGACCATGACGAGTCCTGGTCCATCTACGGCCTCATTCGCCGGGGCATCCGGATGTGGACGCCGAAGAAGCGCTACCACGCCGTCCGCCACGTCTTCCGGTTCGTCCGGCCCGGCGCCGTCCGCGTCGCGGCTGACGCGGGCCACCCCGATCTCCTGGTCCGGGCCTTTCGCTCGGCCGACGGCCGCGACCTCACCGTCGTCGGCATGAACCGGTCGGAGTCCGCGTTGTCCCTGAACCTCGCGGTGGACGGTATGGAGAAGCCCTTCACGGCCCGCCGCGCGGACGTCTATCGCACGACCGAGGAGCTGAGTTGCGCGCTGGTGGCCACCGTCCCGGTCACCTCGTCCAACTGGCCCTACACGGGCATCGAAGTCATCGCGCTCCCGCGGAGCATTTTCACCACCACAACCATCCGGCCATGAGGCGCGTCCGCCGTCCCGCCGCCGCGCTCCTGGCGGCCTTGCTGATCTTCCCCATGACCGGACCGGCGCTCGCG
>CAYHEI010000436.1:0-3225 GCA_964355385.1 uncultured bacterium
CGTCACGTCGATCCGGTACGCGACGGCCTCTCCGATCCCCGGCGTCAACGGTGTCTGCGTCTTCAACACGCTCAGCGCCAGCGCGGGCGCCGCGAGTCCGAAGCTGTCCGCCGGGCTCGCGCCCTCCGCCGTCCCGCACGCATCGTCCCCCCGCGCCCAGGCCACGTTGTCCACGGCTCCCGCCGCGCAGGCGCCCGCCGTCCCGTCCACCGTGACCGTGACGCTCGCGCCCGGCGCCAGCGTCACCGCGCCCGTCCAGCTCGCGAGCGATCCGGCCTGCGCGAACGCGAGCCCGGCGGTGTTGCTCTGGCTCGCGAACGTCACGGCGACCGGCAGGGTATCGGCAATCGACAGGCTGGTCAGCGTCGCGCTCGGGCTCGTGTTCGTGACGATGAGCGTGTAGGTCACCGGTCCGCCGGTCACCGGAACCGCCGGCGTGCGCGACACATCCACGGCCACCGCGAGCGCCTGCGGCGCCAGCAGATACGTTCCCACCGGACTCGCCGCCTCCGCCGCTCCGCACGCGCCGAATCCGACCGCCCAGCCCCGGTTGTCCACGGCCCCGGCCGCGCACGTGTTCACCCCGCCGACGGTCACCGTCACACTCGCGCCCGGCGCGAGCGTCAGCGCCCCGCTCCAAGCGTGGACTTGTCCGCTGGCGGAGTGCGCCAGACCCGCCGAGTTGCTCTCGGTCCCGTCGAACGTCACCTTCCCCACGGGCAGAGTGTCCACCACCGTCAGGCTCGTCAGCGTCGCGCTCGGGCTCGTGTTCGTGACGATGAGCGTGTACGTGACCGGCCCTCCGGGCTGCGGCGCCGCCGGCGCATGCGCCAAGGTCGTGGCGACCGCGGGCGTGAGCGCGACCAGCCCGAAGGAATCCACGGCGCTCGCGCCCTGCGCGGTCCCGCACGCGTTGCTCCCCTTCGCCCACGCCTGGTCGTCCACCGCACCCGTGAAACACGCCGCCGCGACCCCGTCGATCGTCACCGTCACGCTCGCCAGCGGCGCCAGCGTCACCGTGCCCGTCCAGCTCAGGAGCGGCCCGGCCTGCGCGAACGCCAGGCCGCCCGAGTCGCTCTGGCCGCCGAACGTCACCGCCCCGGACAGGGTGTCGGCCACCGTGAGCGACGTGAGCGTCGCGCTCCCGCTCGTGTTGGTGACGATCAGCGTGTACGTCACGGGTTCTCCCGGCCGCGGCGCCGCCGGCGCGTGCCTCTTCTCCACCGCGACCGCCGGGGTCAGCGCCGTCAGCGCGAACGTGTCGGGTGCGCTCGCCGCCTGCGGCCGCCCACACCCGTCGCTCGTCATCGCCCAGCCGCGGCTGTTGACCGCGCCCGTGAAGCACCCGTCCAGCGTTCCGTCCACCGTCACCGTGACCGTCGCCCCCGGCGCGAGCGCGAGCGGGCCCTCCCAGGTCAGCACCGCGCCGTTCTGCGCGAAGGTGAGCCCGCCCGAGTTGCTCTGCCCCGTCAGCGTCACCGCGGCCGCCAGCGTGTCCACGAAGGTCAGGTTCGTCGCCGCCGCGCTCCCGCTCGTGTTGGTCACGAAGAAGGCGTACGTCACTGTCTCGCCGGGGCGCGGCGGCGCGGGCGTCCGGACTTGCGTCACCGCCAGCGTCACGGCCGAGCCGGAGGCGTAGGTGTCATCCGGGCTCGCCGCCTCGCCGCTGATGCAGCCGTTGCTCCCGACCGCCCAGGCCTGGTTGACCACGGAGCCGCTCGGGCAGGTGTTGGTCCCGTCCACCGTCACGGTCACGCTCGCGCCTGCCGCAAGGCTGACCGCGCCCGTCCAACTCAGGACCGCGCCGTTCTGCGCGAAGGTCAATCCACCCGAGTTGGTCTGGGACGCGAAAGTCACCGCGCTCGGCAGGGTGTCGGCCACCGTGAGGCTCGTGAGCACCTGGTTGGCGCTCGTGTTGGTCACGATCAGGGCGTACGTGACCGGGTTCGAGGGCGCCGGGCTCGCGGGACTGTGCGTCTTCGTCACCGCCACGCTCACCGCCGTCAAGATGAAGCCGTCCGGCGGGCTCGCCGCCTCGGCCGTGCCGCAAGACTCCACGCTGCGCGCCCATCCCACGTTGTTCACGGGCCCGTTGAAGCACGCCGCCGCGGTGCTCCCCACCGTCACGGTGACGCTCGCGCCCGGCGCCAGCGTCACCGCCCCCGTCCAGCTCAGCACGTCACCGGCCTGGGTGAACGCCAGCCCCGCGGAGTTCGTCTGGCCCGTGAACGCGAGCGCCGCCCCGGCGAGCGTGTCCACGACCGTGAGGTCCGTCAGCGTAGCGCTCGCGCTCGTGTTCGTCACGATCAGGGTCCAGGTCACCACGTCGCCCGCCACCGGGCTCGCCGGCGCGTGGCTCGACTGCACGGCGAGCGCCGGCGGATGCACCGTCAGGCTCACCGTGTCCACGCCGCTCACCCCTTGGGCCGTCCCGCACGCGTTCGTCCCCTTGACCCACCCGCGGTTGTCCAACGAACCCGTCACGCACGCCGCCAGCCCGTCCACGGCGACCGTCACGCTCGCGCCCGGCGCCAGCGTCACCGCCCCGGCCCAGCTCAGGACGGCGCCGGACTGCGCGAACGCCAGCCCCCCCGAATTGCTCTGCCCGACGAGCGACACGCTCCCCGGCAAGGTGTCCACGACGGTCAGGCTCGTCAGAGTCGCGCTCCCGCTCGTGTTGGTGGCGATCAAGGCGTAGGAGACCGGCTCCCCCGGTTGCGCGTCCGCCGGGGTCCGGGACACGCTCACCGCCACCGCGGGCGCGAGCGCCGACAGCAGGAAGGTATCCACGGCGCTCGCCGCCTCCGCCGCGCCGCACGCGCTGGACCCCCGTGCCCACCCCTGGTCATCCACGCTTCCCGAGAAACACGCCGCCACGAGCGCGTCGATCGTCACCGTCACGCTCGCCCCCGGCGCCAGCGTCACCGTGCCGCTCCACGCCAGCACCCCGCTCGTCGCCCCGTTCCAGGTCAGACCCGCGCTGTTCGCCTGGCCCGAAAACGTCACCTCCGCCGGCACCGTGTCGGCGATCTCCAGCGCGACGAGCGTCGCCGAGCCGGCGTTGGTCACGAGCAGCGTGTAGGTGAACGGCTCACCCGGACGCGGCGGCGCCGGCGCGTGGGCCAGGGAGACCGCGACGCCCGTCGCGGGGCCCCCCAGCGGCGCGGGGGCGGTTCCCGCGGCCACGCGCACGGCGGCGCAGATTCCGGCGGCGTCCACGACCGC
>CAYHEI010000437.1:0-3225 GCA_964355385.1 uncultured bacterium
GAAATATCTCACCCTGACCGGCCAAAAGTGTCACCCTTGAAGGGAGACCGTACACGGGGTTGACGGATGCCCCGATGATGTGATACCGAGCTGTTTCTGACACGGCGGACTGGACGCACGCACTTGCACCCAGTCCGCCGTGTCAGAGGACTCACATGTCGTGAGTGTGATGAACCACGGCATGGCAGGAGTCCATGCGTCTTATGGAGATTCTCCAACCCCCGGCCCTCAAGCATCAACGCGCCAAGTTGGAGGAGTGGGCAGCACGGATGGGTTGGCCTGCGGAGGCACTACGGCGGCCGCTGCTTGCGAGCCGAGGATCAGTTGCAACGGACAATGACCTGGTCCTGGTGCCGGATCTGGGTGGCGGAGTGGCGACGCTCGGTGCACTCATCGCCTTGCTCGAGTCAGAGCGCGGCTGCGTCGTCGAGCGGCGGGAGTTCACTCCGGTCATGTTGAACGACGATCACGTGCGGTTCGTCAGCGGTGAAACACTCAATGAGTGTGTGATTCGCCTCCAGTGGAGAAGGAGCGACGCCGCACCCCGAAGTGCGAGATACGGAGGCGGACCGGCGGCGGTCATGGTGTTGTGCCATCGCCCGGAGGCGTTCGATGATCTGTGGCGGCAGGGCATTCTGTATGTGTGGCTCGCCGGCTATGAAACGGGGTTTCACGGATTGGAGCGCAACGAAGTGTGGGACGGCATCCCGCTGCTTCGTCTGGGTGCGTCGGAGGAACGGTCAACGCGGCCACTGATGCTGGACGCTTTTCATCGCGATGCGCGACCAGGACCGGGCATCTACGCCACGAGCGCCTCAGCCCGGTAGCATGCCAGGGCGCGGGTGAACATCAGGTTCACCCGTTTTTTCTTTGGGTGACGAAGGAAGGGTCACGTGGGGTGGCAAGAAACCCGCTTGCACCCGAAAGGAGAAGCTCATCGTCGCGCCGCTGCGCGAAGGCGATCATCTCGTCCATGCCCGGTGTCTCTTCCGGGGCGAAGGGCGCGAGTTGCACACGGCCAGCTTGCTGTTCCGCGACGAGGTGGTTCCAGTAGCCGAGGATCGGCAGAATGGAGGCATTCAACGCGTCGGCGCTCTCGCCGATCCCGGCCTGATCGCCGAGGATCCGGCCAAGCAGCCGCTGGGGCCCCATCCGGACGTTCGTCGAGGTGAGTGCTCCAAGGTACGAGGCATGAACTTCCCAGGCCTCCATCCTGGCGCCGATCCTACGAAGGGCGCGCTCGAGGTCGGCGAAGGGGTGGTCGAGACGTACGGCATCGGCGAGGCATCGCCCATCGCCGCGGTGTTGTCGAGTCGGGTCAGGCAGCGCGGCGCACCGCAGGCGGGCCACACTGCCTGCCCCGGCCTTGCTCAAGGGCCGCATGGGCCGGTACCGTTTAGGGACTGGGCCCTGTCCTCGTCGCGCGGCGGCGCAGGCCCGCTATCCACCCGCTCGCTATGCGAGCCGAATACCCCTCCGCCTTCGAGGCGCGCCTCTCGGCGACCGCCTCTCCCTCCACCGCCCGCACCTACCGGCGCATCGCTTGCGCCTTCCTCGCGTTCCTCGGGCCGCGCCCCGCTGAAAGCGCCGCCGCCGCGGACATCGACCACTTCCTCGCGCGACCCCGGCGGACCGGGCAGCCCGCCAGCATCGCGACCCTGAACCTCGAGATCGTGGCCCTGCGCGCCTTCTTCGGGGTTGTCGTCACCGAGGCGGACCCGACGGCGGGCTTGGCCCTGCGCCATCCCGAACGACGCGAGCCGTCGGTGCCGACGCTCACCGAACTCGGCCAGCTCTTCGAGGCCGCCGCCGGGCGCCGCTCCGCGGCCCGGGACCTCGCAATGCTCGCCCTGCTTTTCCAAGCGGGGCTGCGCGTACACGAGCTCGTTGCCCTCGCCGCCGAGCAGATCGACCTTGCCGTCGCCCCAGCCACACGTGCACGAACGAACGGCCCGAGCTTGGCCCGAGCATGCTCGAGATCCTTGCGGATCGTACCTTCCTTGACACCGAAGTGCTCGGCAAGCCCGGCGTTCGAGACCATCTGGCGTCCGATGAGCGGGGCCAGCAGGTTGGCGAACGCGGCGAACTCGCGCTCAGTAAGCACTTTCTCCGTGAGAAGTGCCTCGGCGCGGTCGAGCACACGATCGACGAGGAGGTGCAGCTCTCCGAGTTCATCCGGGCTTGCGATTCGGGTCGGGGTCGCCTCGTCCGCGCGACTCACGATCGCGCGGGTGCGCCTGTAGTGCCGGCGAATGCGGTCGATTCGGCGGCGGCCAGGCATTGTCTGTGCGGACGCGATCGCGAAGAACCCGACCGTCAGCGTCTCGGGCAACTCGATGTTCTCGAGCTCGCTCTGGATCTCGTCCAGGAGGTCCTCGACGTCGGTGTCGACCGTCCACCACGTGTCGCGCCGCATCACGAAAGCCGCGTTCCGGCTGCGCGTCAGGAGCCCGCCGACCCTCACCTCGCAGGGAGTGGGGCTCCGAACCGTGACGCCCCCGAGAAGGAGCTCCGCGAATCCCGCACGCACCCCGTCGGTCAGCACGTCGGACCGCGGGAATGGGGCGCACCACATCGGCCTCGCAGCGGCCGATGCAGCTTGACATAATACACAATGATGCCGTATAGATACGGCATGCGCCGGGCTCCAGGCCGCCCCCTCGGAGGAGGGAGAGCCGCCCGGATTCCGGCGCGGCGATCGGGTGGTCATTCTCACCTTACTTCTCGCCCGTTGGCCCTGCCAGGGGCCTCGGGACGTGTCGGAATCCACTCTTTTCGAGGCGCCAGCGACGTCGTCGTCTGGCGCTGTTTCTTGTGCTTCCGCGCCTCCTGAAGCGCGTGCGAGGAGTCTTGCGAGACGCACGATCCGACGCCTGGGGAAACACTGCGTCGTAGTGGATCTTCACGCGAAACATGAGGGCTATCGTGTACTTCCATGCGTCCTTGGCGTACCGCGGACGCGTGGGGTGGACCCACCCCCCTGCCCGACGCCGAAGGAAGTGGCGCGGGAGGCCCCCCCGATCACGCCAATAGTGCTGAAGCGCCCCAACGCCGGCGTGCGCCGGGGGCCGGCCGGTGATGTACTGGATGCTCGTCCTCGGACCGCGCGGAACCGGCGGGGCCTGGAGGTCCTCGACGGTGAGGAAGGTGCGCTCCCCGGGGCCCACGTCCTCGCCCTGGGGCATGTCGGCGGCTTCGAGCGTCTCGCTGACTTCGCCGCCCTCG
>CAYHEI010000438.1:0-3217 GCA_964355385.1 uncultured bacterium
CGCAGGGCGATCGCGATCTGGAGGCCATCGTACTCAAGTGCCTGGAGGCCGATCCGGCCGCGCGGTACGCGAACGCGGGGGACGTGTTGGCGGACCTCCAGGCGCGCCGCGCGGGCCGCCCCGTGAGCCCGCTGCGGGGTTCGCGGAGCTATCGCCTGAAGAAGTTCGTTCGCCGCAACACCGTGGCGGTCGCCATCGGGGTCGTCGCGCTCGGGGTGACCGGCTACCTGGGAACCCGTCTCGCCGCCCAGCACCGGCAAGTCAGGTCGCAGCTCGAGCTGGCGCTCCTGCTGCGTGCCCAGCAGCAGGCCGAACGGGGCGACCACGCGGGAGCCGCGGCCCTGTACGCCTATGCGAACGCGTTTTCCCATTCACGGGCGGCCCGCGTCAACGCGCTCGCGCACGTGTCGTGGCTGGCGCTTCCGGAGGCGGTTGTCGAGCACCCGGGAGGGATTGACAGGATCGCCATGAATCCGGCGGGTGACCGCGTGGCCACCGGCCATCGAGACAACACCGCCCAATTGTGGGACGCGAGGACCGGGCGTCCGGTCGGAGGGTTGCTCAGGCACGGCGATCACCGCCAAGGGAACATCAAGGTCGCCTTCAGCCGGGATGGCGCCTGGCTTGCGACTGGAAGCCAGCGCGACCTCGACGTCCGGGTGTGGGACTCCTCCACCGGCGCGCCGGTGTCGCGCCCGATCTTGCTGCCCGACGCGCCGGTCGCCATCACGTTCACCATGGCGCGTTCGCACTTCGTCGTCCAAGTCGGCAATACGGGCCTGTGCCTTTGCGATGCCGGGAGCGGCACGGTGCAAAGGCTGCAATCCCTTGCGCCGTCCTTCACCGCCTGGGGACTGAGCCGGGACGGCCGTCGCCTCGCGGCGGCGCTCGGGAACAAGCTGGGAGTCGCCGTGTACGACCTGTCCAAGGCCGTGCCGACGACGGCGGTGATCTTGCAGGGGGAATCCGTGGAATCCCTGTGGATCGATCCGACGGGATCGCGCCTGGTCGCCTATCTTGTCGGGGTGCAAGGTGGATTGTTCGACGCGTCGACTGGGAAGAGGCTCCGCGACATGCTGACGCATGAGCCGGTCCACTCCGTGGACTTCTCGCCCGACGGGCGACTCATCGCCACATCGGCGTGGGATGGCGGAATCCGTCTCTGGAACGCGCTCTCGGGCTCGCCGTACGGGGCGACCATGGCTCAGCCCGACTGGTCCGAAATTCGCATGGCGCCGGATGGCCGTCGTCTCGTGACCTTCGGCCTGGACCAAACGGTCCGCGTATGGGATGTGGCCCGCCAGGAGCTGTTGCCGATCGTGATGCCGCAGCGGGGAACCATGACGGGAGACATGAGCGAGGATGGCTCAAGATTGGCGACAGCCGATGGAAGCGAAATCGGCGCCGTGTGGCAGGTCAAGAATCTTCCCAGCGGCCGAATCGACCTCGACCCCGGATCGTGGGCCGCCGTGACCGGATTCTCGGGTGACGGCTCGCGCGCGATCCGCGTGTATTACGACCGGACGCTGAAAGTGTGGGATATGGCGACTGGGACGGCGCAGGGAGCACCGCTCCCGATCCCCGGTGATCCCGTCTGTGGTGCGATGAGTGCCGAGGGAGACTTGGCCGCGGTAGGGGTGGTCGGGGGCAGGATCGTGGTCAACGACCTGATCGGCGCGCGGAGGCAGCGCGCCGATTTCAAGCTTGCGACCGGCGAAGTGCTCGTGGCCCAATTCAATCGGGACGGCGGCCGCCTGTTCGTGGCCGGAACGCACCGGGCGCTCATCTGGGACGTCGCCGCGGGTCGTCCGGTCGGCGAGCCCATGGAATACGAGGGAGGGGCGGGCGGGTCATTCGCGCAGGACGGAAGCGGAGTCATGGTAGTGGGCCCAGGGGGAATCCGGATCGGTGACGGTCGCACGGGGACAGCTCGCGCGGTCGTTCTCGCGGAACACGGTCTCGTCTCCTGCGGGGCGTTCAGTCCGAACGGGCGCTGGATTGTCCTGGGCGACGACGATGGCGCGCGGATTCACGAGGCCAAGACCGGCAAAGCGCTGGGGGCCCCGATGGGACATTCCGGGCAAGTCTTGTCCGCCGTGTTCTCGCCGGATTCGACCCTCGTGGTCACGGGGAGCTTCGATCAAACGGCGCGGATCTGGCACGTCCCCAGCGGTCTTCCGGCCGGCCCTGCGCTCCGCCATCGCTTCGGCGTCCCCGTCGTGGCGTTCAGCCCGGACGGCAGGACTGCAATCTGCGGTACCTACACCGGCGAAGTCCATCTCTGGGACGTGGCGACGTGCGCGCCTCTTGGAATGCCCCTGCAGGCGGGAGGCCCACCGGTGGCACTGGTGCTGTCCCTGGACAACCGCGGACTCATGGTCCTCGCCCAGGTCTATCCGCAATTCCAGCGCTGGCGCACGGACTGGCTGGCCGACGAACCGGGACCGGCCGAGCTGACCCGGCGCGTCACGCTCGCATCGCAGCGCTTCGTGTCGCCCGGCGGGGCGCTGAGCCCGATCTCGGCGGCCGAACTCATGGCCCTCCGCACCGCCCGCTCCTCCAAGACCCCGTGATCCTCACCCAATATGGATAACTTATAAATATGTATAATCATCCAATATGGGTATCGCCGAGGTGTCCCGGGGGTTGCGCGCGCAAGGGATGGCGGTGTTCACCGCGCGCGACCTGGATGCGCTGTTCGGGCGGCGGGACCGGCGGCTCACCAACCTCCAGCTCCACCAATGGTCGCGCAAGGGATGGGTCGTCCGTCTCCGCCGCGGCTGGTACGAGCTGGCGTACCCCGAGCCGGCGGCGGCCCCCGACTTCCACGTGGCCAACCGGATCTACCGGCCATCCTACGTGTCGCTCGACGCCGCCCTTTCGCACTACCAGATCATCCCCGAGACGGCGGCGCAGGTGACCTCGGTGACCCCGCTTGCCACCGCGCGTTTCTCCACCTCGCGCGGCCTGTTCACGTATGGTTCCGTTTCTCCTCGGGCCTATACGGGATACCGAGTGGTTTCGCTGGAAGGGCGCGAGGTCCTGCTGGCCGAGCCGGAAAAGGCCCTGGTGGACAGGTTGTACGGGGGAATGCGCCGGGGCGAAGCCCTCGACCCCCTTGGCGGGCGGTGGGATCTCGCACGGATCAGGCGGTTGGACCGCCGGGCCCTGGAGCGGTACGCGACGCTAGATCGGAAGAGCACACGTCAGAACTCCA
>CAYHEI010000439.1:0-3206 GCA_964355385.1 uncultured bacterium
GGCCTCGACCGCGGCCGGATAGGAGATCGTGACCCGCGAGTATGCCTGGAGGGCTTCCTTCAGCTCCTTGCGCTTGGCGTGGAGGTCGCCCACCTGGATGAGGATCCAGGGCGCCCGATCGTCCAGGGGCGCCGCGGCGAGGAAGACCCCGTACCGCTCGAGGGCGTCGGCCGTTCTGCCCTGTTGCTGCGCCTTCTGACCAGCGGCGAGGGCCTGCTCAGTCTCCTTGGAAATGGGAACGACCGAAAGCGCTCGTCCGGCGAGGACGAGCGCCACGGCCGCCGCGCAGGCGGTTCGAGCGATGTTCAGTTAGGGACTCCTTGCCGCTCCCGTCGGACCGAGCGTGAGCGTTAGTCCGCGGGCCGGCTCCAGCCGGCCGGTCCGCGGCGCGAGCGCCTGTGCCGTCCGCGCCGGCCTTGATTTCATCACGGGGCCTTTCAAACTCTCGAAGAGCAACTTCCCGATCCCCAGCCCCCCTGAGTTCGCCAGCTCGCCGGCCAGGGCCTCGTCGTGCATCTCCCGGTACATCTGCGAAGCGCGGTCTTTCCCGAAGAGCCCTCCGTCGAGCGTCGTGGCCCGCATCTCCTTGAGCAGCTCCGACACGAAGATCGCCTCGAACTGCTTCGTCACGGCCGCCAGCGCCTCGTCCTCGGTGCGGGGCATCCCCTCGCGCGGAACGACACCCGACAGCCCCGCCCCCGCCGCCAGCAGACGGGAATATTGTGCCACGGCCGGAATGGCCATTACAACGCCACCACTTCGGCCTGGAGCGCCCCCGCGGCGCGCAGCATTTGAAGAATCGCCACCATCTCGTTCGGCGTGGCCCCGATGGCATTCAACGCATCCACGACTTCCGCGATGTTCGCGCCCTCGGGCAGCGTCAGGAGGTTCCCCTCCCCGGTGGTGCGCACCGTCGTCGCCTCCGTCTCCTCCGTCAGTTCGGTCCGCCGCTCGCTCCTGACTTGCAGATGCAGGCTGCCGTGGGCGACCGCGACGGCGTTCACGCGGACGTCCGCGCCCATCACGATCGTTCCCGTCCGTTCGTTGATCACGACGCGCGCCTGCGACGGCGCCTCGTATTCGAGCCCCGTGACCGCACTGATGAACTCGACCACGTGATCGGCGTAGTCCGCCGGCACCCGCAGCTTGACCGAGGACGCGTCGATCGGCGACGCCACGTTCGCCACGAAGGTCTTGTTCACCACGTCGGCGATCCGCGTGCAGGCGGTGTAGTCCGGCGCCTTGAGGAGCAGCGTGACCTCGCCTTGCGCGTACACGTTCGCGGGAACTTCCTTCTCCACGAGCCCCCCCACCGGGATCCGGGCGGTCGTGTAGCGGTTATGCGACGAGTACGGGTTCGCGGCCGCGTCGCGCTCGAGCCCCTCCACCGAGACGGTTCCCTGCGCCACCGCGTACACCGCTCCGTCCGCGCCCAACAGCGGCGTCTGGAGCAGCGCGCCCCCGCGCAGGCTCCGCGCGTCGCCCAGCGACGAAACGACCACGTCGGTCTTGTTCCCCGGCTTCAGATAGGGGGCCAGCGTGGAGGTCACCATGACGGCCGCGACGTTGCGGGCGCGCACGAAGGAAGGCGGCACGACAATGCCGAACCGCTTGAGCATGTTCACGATGGACTGCACCGTGAAGACCGTGCCCGTCCGGGAGCCGATCACGGTATCCCCCGTTCCCGGCAGCCCCACGACGATGCCGTAGCCGATGAGCTGGTTGTCGCGGGCCCCCTGGATCTCGACCATGTCGCGCACCTTCACGGGAACCGCCCAGGCCCAGTAGGCCCAGCAGGTGAGGCCCGCCACGAGCGCGACGCGGACGATCGAACGGGCGGCGCCGAACAGCAGGCGCATCGTCAAAACACCCAGAACATGGACAGCAGCCGCGAGAACAGTCCCAGGCGGGACTTCTCCGCGACCGAGCCCTTGCCGTTGTACTTGATCTGCGCGTCGGCCACGAGGGAGGAGTGCACGGAGTTCTCGGCCGTGACGTCCTCGGGGCGGACGATGCCGGCGATCTCCATGATTTGCTTCTCCTCGTTTACCGTGATCACGCGATTGCCACTGATCACGAGGTTCCCGTTCGGCAGGACCTCGGTCACCCGCACCGTGATGCGGCCCGTCAGCGCCCCGCTCCGCACCGAGTGCCCGCCCCCCGCCACGTTCTCCTTACCCCCCAGCGCGATGGCGTGGCCGGGGACGAGCGTCGACCGCTGCGACCCCCACGAGACGCCCGAGGAGGACGTCTTCTGCGCCTTGACGTCCGTGCTGTGCGATGCCGAAGCGGACTCGGATACGATGACGGTCAGGACATCCCCGATCTTGAACGCCTTCTTGTCCCGGTACAGCGAGTCCGGCGTGCCGGGCCACAGCGAGTCCGCCGCCGCGATCCGCGCCGCCGCGCACGCGATCAGAAGTCCCACCGTCCAGCGCCAGTGTTTCATGGGGCCCTCCTGGGAATCGACATTCGTGTTCATCGGATCACCGCCTCGACGAGCTGCGGGTCCACGACCCGCGCCTTGACGATCCGCTTCGAGTTCAAGTTCTGCACCGTGATGATCTCTCCCTTCGCGCCGTCCTCGCGGGAGAGGGCGTCGGCGCGGGCCTCGACCGATCCCACGCGCGCCAGGAGCGTCACCGGGCTCCCGCGCTTCACCTGCGTCGGCGCCGCCAGCCCCGACCGGCGCAGCACCGTCCCCTCCGCCAGGGTCCGCGTCACCTTCAGCCCCACCGCCGCCGCAGGGTCGCTCACCGCGTCCTCGGGCAGCCCGGCCAGGTCGCGCGGCTCGACCGCGACATCGTCGGCGCCGATCACCGCGCCCTCGGGCAGCTCCCGTGTCGCGTGCACCACCGGCGCGGTCACCCGCACGCGGAACGACAGCAACACGCGCGCGACGCGGCGCTCGCCGGCCCACACCTCGACCCCGACGGACACGAGACCCAGCAGCCGCCGCGCCGGAGCGTCCGCGCGCAGCGTCGGCTCGCCTTCCGTCACCGCCACGCCGCGCGGCGTCGCGGGGTCCTCGATCGCCATCTCGCCGCCCGGCACCGCGGCCCGCCCCTTCAGGAACTCCCGGGCGAACCGCACCAGCTCGGTCCCGGGAACCATGCGCGGCTCCGCGGTCACCCGCACCGCGGGAACCGTCCGGGACACCGCGGCGCCGCCGGCCGAACCCTCGTTCTTCATGATCGTCGCGACCT
>CAYHEI010000440.1:0-3185 GCA_964355385.1 uncultured bacterium
CAGCCCGCCGGGCCGCCGCCCACGACGATGACGTCGGTGTCGCGGGCCACGGGCAGGTCGCGCGCGGGTTCGCGATGGGTGTCCATGGCCCCCAGGTTCCTACTTCCCCGGGCCGATCGAGCGTTTCGCGCCCAGCGCGTCCCCCCAGTAGTCGTGGGCGTCGGGGGCGGGGTCCATGGGGATGCCCCAGGCCGCGGCGCCGGTCTCGGTCAGGTGCTTGCGGCGCGCCGCGAGCCATTCCTTCGTGATGATCTCCGCGCGGCCGGCGCCCAGCGCGGGGGAGCCCGGACCCGGCTTGGAGCCCGCGAGCGGCAGGCGGCCATACTCGCCCGCCCCGGCCCGCGGCATCAGGGGATCGGCTTCGATCCCGTGCGCCTCCTGGCCGGTGGCCTTCCGGAAAGCGGCCAGATCGGCGTAGTCCTTCGGCGGATACGCGCCGGTCTTGCTGTCGCCGTCCCAGAACTTCGGGCCGTTGTCGCGTCCGCCCCAGCGGACGAGCGGTCGGGGCCCTTCGAGAGATCTCAGGGGGCCCGCCCCCTCGCGCCAGTAGAGGTTGTGGTCCCAACGGTTGTGCTGCGTGGTGGCGAAATCGTCCACGTAGAGGGCGGTGGCGCCGTCGCGCGCGATGAAGATGTTGTTCGCGACCGTGGTGTCTTCCGGCCAGCCGCCGTTGCCGCCGCTGGCGTCGTTCGGCCAGCCGAACACCTTGAACGCGAACGCGTCCTTGCCCGTCGCGATGGAGAGATTGTTGTACACGAGGCAGTGGTTGAACGTTTCCCCCATGTCGATGGGGGAGCGGCCCTCGGCCACGCACCAGCGCATGAGGTTGTGGTTGCTCTGCATCGTGCAGCCCAGGTAGTCGGTGTTGCCCGACCCCATCAGGAGGAAGCCGTCGCCCTCGTTGTGGTGCGAGTAGCAGTACTCGAGCGTGCAGGCCTGCGACCCCCAGTCGATGTCGAACCCGGCCGCGTCGCGTTGCGGCCGGCCGCGGAAGGTCTCGCAGCGGCGCATCGTGACGTTCACGGCGTTCCACGTCCAGATGTTGACGCAGGCGTTGTTGTAGGCCAGGCAGTCCTCGATGAGCCCGTTCTCGGCGCTGGCGATCCAGATCCCCGCCATGCCCGGGTTGCTGTACGCGGTGCAGCGGCGGATGACGGTGTTGCGGGCGCTGCCCCGGGCGGTCGAGCCGTACACGGCGATCCCGTCGCCCGCGTTGCAGAACGCGAGGCAGTTCTCGAGGAGTACGCCGTCGTACCCGAGATGGCCGCCCACCTCGAAGCCGTGCTCGCCGCTGTCGAAGGCGAGGCAGTTGATCAGCTTCGCCCCGCGGGGCCGGGGGGCGCCCTTGGAGACCGCGAGCGTGACGGCCGAGCGCTTGTACTCGGGATCGCACGTGAAGGCGAGGTCGCGGATCAGCCAGTAGCTTTGGTCGGTGAGGAGAAGGCCGGGGCGGCCGAGACCGCGTACCCGCGGGCGGGACGACTGGTGCTCGCTCGTTCCGTAGGAGGCCAGCGTGATCCATGCCTGCTCCGTGCCGCTGCCCCGGGGGGCGAGCCCCTCTTCGAACGTGGCACCGCGCTTCAAGAGGATGGCGTCGCCGGGAGCGAACGTCGCGGCGTTGACCCGGGCGAGGGACTTCCACGCCTTCGCGGCGGACGTGCCGGCCCCGGTGTCGTCGCCGTGCTCGGGGTCCACGTAGTACGCGGTGCCGGACGCCTTCACGTCGGCGAGGGGGGCGTCCTTGCGCCAGCCGTCGACCGAGAGATCGCCGCGGGGGAAATTCACCGAGCCGCCGCCCGGGTCACCGGCCAGGTCCAGCGTGTCGCCGGACAGCTTGGCGGAGAAGAAGAGCGTGAGCAGGATCCTGTCGATCTCCGCGTTGCCCGAGACGCGGGTGAAGCGCAGGACGTGGTCGCCCGGTTCGTCCACGTGGACCTCGATGCGGAAACCGGGGAAGCGGGACCAGGAGAGCCACGCGGAACCCGGGGCGGGCTGCACGAGGATGTCCTTGCGCGCGCTGAGGAGCGGCTGGACGCCGTCGAGGTCGTACGTGAGCAGCGCCGGCCAGGGGCCCGCGCAGCGCACCTTGAGCCAGACGTACCAGACGCCGCGTGTCGGGAAATGCACCGTGCGGGAGAGCGTGTTGTCTCCCTCGGTCTTCCACAGTGCGAGCGTCTGCTGCTGCGGCCCGCTGTACGCTCCCGTGTCCACCTTGCCGAACGCTCGACCTTCCAGCTCCAGCATGCCCGCCTCCTGGGTGCCCGCTCCGGAGGCGGACCACGCCAGCCGGGCCGCGCACAGGATCGGGAACAACGTCGTCATTTTGCGCCTCATCTTACAGCAGTCCGGTCTGGTAAGCTGCATCAATGCAGCTGCTGCGGGTCGGCGTCATCGGGCTGGGCATGGGGAAGGGGCACATCCGGGGCTACCGGGCGCATCCCGGGGCGCGGGTCGTGGCGCTCGCCGATCCGGACGCCAAGCGGCTCGCGGCCTGCGGGGACGAGTTCGGCATCCCGGGGCGCTACGCGTCCGGCGAGGAGATGATCCGCAAGGAGCGGCTCGACGTCGTGTCGGTCGCCACGCCGAACAAGTTCCACGCCCCGCTGACGATCGCGGCCCTCCGGGCCGGGGCGCACGTCCTGTGCGAGAAGCCGATGGCGATGAATGCCCGCGAGGCGGCTGCGATGCTCGCGGCCGCGAAGCGCGCCCGGCGCCGGATCATGATCAACTTTTCCTACCGCTTCACGGCGCCCGCGCAGGCGCTCAAGCGGGAGGTGGAGCGGGGCGCGCTGGGGCACGTGTACTTCGCCCGCACGATGTGGCACCGCAGCCGGGGGATGCCGGGGTTCGGCGGTTGGTTCGGCCAGAAGGCGCTCGCGGGCGGCGGACCGCTGATCGATCTTGGCGTGCACCGGATCGACCTCGCGCTCTGGCTCATGGGCGCGCCCCAACCCGTCTGGGCGCTCGCGGGGACGTACGACCGGATCGCGCGGCCGCTGGCCAAGGCGTCCGGCAAGGCCTTCGACGTCGAGGACATGGCCACGGGGTTCCTCCGGTTCGCCGACGGCGCGACGCTCGCGATCGAGGCGTCCTGGGCGGCGAACCGGCCCGAGGCGGCGCGGATGGAGACACGGCTGTACGGAGCGAAGGGCGGGCTGGTGCACCGGAATCTCAACTCGACCTAC
>CAYHEI010000441.1:0-966 GCA_964355385.1 uncultured bacterium
CTGGGCGGAGTCCGGCTGTTGCGGGCGCTGGGGTTCGACCGGATCCGCCGCTTCCACATGAACGAGGGGCATGCGGCCCTGATCGTCCTCGAGCTGCTCAACGAGCGGCTGGGCGAGTCGGCGGCCATGCCGTCCCCGGCCGCCATCGCCGCCGTGCGGGACCGGTGCGCGTTCACCACCCACACGCCCGTCCCCGCGGGGCACGACACGTTCCCCGCCGACCTCGCGTCGCGTCTGCTGGGCGCCCTCGCCTGGGGCCGTCTACAGGCGCTGGGACAGACGAGCGATTTGAACATGACCACGCTGGCGCTGCGGCACTCGCGGTTCACGAACGCGGTGGCCCTCCCGCACTCCACCGTGTCGGAACGCCTCTTCCCGGGGTACGCGATCCCGGCGATCACCAACGGCGTGCACCCCGCGACGTGGGCGGCGCCCGCGCTCCAGGCGCTCTTCGACCGCCGCCTGCCGGGCTGGCGGGCCGACGCCTTCGTGCTGCGTCACGCCCTCGGCATTCCGCGCGAGGAGCTCTGGGCCGCGCATCTCGCCGCCAAGGAAGCGCTCGTCCACCGGGTGAATTCCGTCGCGCCCGCTCACCATCACCTGCACCGCGACGTGCTGACGCTGGGGTTCGCGCGGCGGATGACGGCGTACAAGCGACCGCACCTGCTCTTCTCGAATCTCGAGCGGCTCCGGACGATGGGCAAGCATGTCGGCCCGCTGCAGATCGTCCTGGCGGGCAAGGCGCATCCCAGGGACGGCGAGGGGAAGGCCCTCATCCGGCGCCTGAACGAGGCCGCGGCCGAGCTGCGCGGCCGCGTCACGGTCGCCTTTCTCCCGGGCTACGACATGAATCTGGCACGCCTGCTCGTGTCCGGCGTGGACGTCTGGGTGAACACCCCGATTCCGCCGATGGAAGCGTCGGGAGATCGGAAGATCGTCGTGGAGGGAAAGAGTGTAGATATAGGT
>CAYHEI010000441.1:976-3171 GCA_964355385.1 uncultured bacterium
CATGAAGGCGGCGGTGAACGGCGTGCCCAGCCTCAGCGTGCTGGACGGCGGGTGGGTGGAAGGTCACCTCGAGGGCGTGACGGGCTGGGCGGTGGGGGAGTTCCTGGACGAGTCCTCCGGGCCCGCGCCGGACGTCAAGTTCGCCGCCGCGCTCTACGAGAAACTCTCCAAGGTGGTCATCCCCTGCTACTACAAGAACCGGGACAAGTTCACCGACATGATGCGCCGGACGATCGCGCTCAACGGCTCATGGTTCAACACGCAACGCATGGTCGAGCAGTACCTTTCTCGTGCCTATCAGCTCGAGCGCGTAAGCAAGGCCGGCGACCCCGGCTGAGGGCGCCTCCGGCGAGTCGCGTTCGACGACAGCGCGGTCAGGTCACGGGCTTCTTCACCACGTCGCGGTAGATTCCGCCGACGGCGAGCGTGATCGCCAGGAGGACGGGGCCGAGAAAAAGCCCCAGCGGGCCGTAGGCGAGCAACCCTCCCAGGATCGAGAGCAGCATGAAGAGCACGGGCAGCCGCGCGATGGAGCCGATCAGGTACGGCCGCAGGAAGTTGTCCACCACGAAGATCACGGCCGTCCCGTAGACCAGGAGACCGAAGGCCCGTTCCGGCGCGCCCGCGCCCACGTACAACCAGAGACAAGCCGGCGCCCAGACGGCGATCGCGCCGATGAAGGGAATCGGCGCGAAGAAGAACGCCAGCATGCCCAGGAACGCGGGGAGCGGCACGCCGAACCAGCGGAAGCCGGCGGCGAGCAGCAGCGCGAGGACCGCCGCGGAGAGCAGCATGCCGTGCACGACCGCGCGTAGCGTCGTCGAGAACCGCTCGGTCACGACGTTCCAGACGTGGGGGGAGAGCGGGAGCGTCTCGCCCAGCCGGAGCACCCACCGCTCGCCCTCGCGCAGGAAGTAGAAGATCGCGACGAGGACGACGAAGAGATCGATCACGAACTTCGTGGCGTTCGTGAGCATGCGGTTGAGACCGTGGCTCAGGGTCGCGATGAGCGAGCCGACCATGGTCGACCCCAGGTTGCGTAGGCGCAGCTGCAGCTCCTGGACCTCCTCCTTGTCCAGCACGCCCGGCAGGAGCTCGGCCGGG
The DNA here is from genome assembly GCA_964355385.1 of uncultured bacterium. Lineage (GTDB taxonomy): Bacteria > Oederibacteriota > CAKKQC01 > CAKKQC01 > CAKKQC01 > CAYHEI01. The sequence goes on from CAYHEI010000441.1 coordinate 2,081, forward strand.
GCGTTGGCCATCCGGTCGATGACGCGCTGCAGCGTGTCGCTCTGCATGGTCTGCCTGATGAGGTCGTAGGCCGAGCGGCTTTCCCGGGCCAGCACCGTGAGCAGGATCGCGGAGGGTCCGATCACGCTCAACGCGACGAGCGTCGTGGTCACCGCGGCCGCGGCGGTCGGGTTTCCGCCCAGCATCCGCTTGAGCCAGCGGTAGACGGGGAACAGCACGAGCGTCAGGACGCCGGCCCAGAGCAGCGCGCTCAGGAAGGGGACGAGCAGGCGGGCCATGAGGTACAGCAGCGTGGCGGTCAGCGCCAGGAATCCTCCCGTCAGGATCGCGTGGGGCGGGATCGCGAGGCGGAAGGGGCGCGGACGGCGAGTCGGCGGGTTCATCGTTGAGCGTTCACTATACTACGCTTCCGGATCAGCGGACGAGCGCGGCGATGGCCGCGGCGATCTCCCGGCGGCGCGTCTCGATCGGTTCCGGCGAGCGCGTGAAGGTCGTGAGGCCTGACGCGATCGCGGGCGGCACCTCCAGCAGCGCCGCGTAGCGGATCCGGTCGGCCTCCGGCAGTGCCGTGCCGTGCGCTACGAGACGCGACCGGAGCAGGGCCAGGTAGTCGTAGTCCTCGATTCCGTCGCGCAGCTGCTCCCAGCGGATGGAGTCCACCGGTGCCTCAAGCACCGGCCCCGAGCCCCGCCGAGGGGCGGGTCCCTCAATCGCGGATTCCGGCGGATAGAGGAAGCGGCCGTCGCCGTTGCCCCAGGGCTTCCGCACGCCCGGCGCCGCCTCGCGCACCCAGGACATCGGATCCTCGTAAGGATTCTGGGGGCGCCCCGGCTCCGGGTACGCGGCGGGCGTCGTCCAGTAGTCCGTCGCCCAGATCAGGATGCCTTCGACGCGCTCGGCCCAGGTCTGCCAGCACCAGACGCGCAGCTCCGGCGCGGCGTGATCAATGAACTCGCCCGGGTACGGGGCCTTGGGCCCGGTGCAGACATACCACCAGAAGCGGTCGCCGAGCCGCCGGCGCGCCGCGGCGCGGGGCGGGGTGCACGCATCGCGGATCGGGCCCCACACCTTCGGGGCCCCCGGGCCGTCCC
>CAYHEI010000442.1:0-3169 GCA_964355385.1 uncultured bacterium
CGCACGCACGCCAAGCTTAGGGTCAACCATCGTTGGACGGCGCCGCCTTCGGCGGCGTGGGCGGATCGGTCTCATGACGCCCCCGTCCCCGTCCGCCCGCCCGTTCCCGCCGAGGCTCATCGCGGCCGCCGCGCTCGCGTGGGGCGCGCTCGTCTGGGCGAACTGGTTCGCGGCGAACCCGCTGGATCTCGCGCGACTCGGCCGGGCCCTGTTGGCGTGGGCGGCGATCCGCCCGGGACCCGCGCTCGCGGTGGCGGGCGGACACGCGTCCGCGCTCGCGCACGTCGCGGTGCTCGCGGTCGCGGCCCGGGGGGCGGGGCTTCGGCCGGCCGCGTGGATCGCCGGGTCGGCCCCGGGGGCGCTCACCGTCTTGGCGCTGGGTGCGGGGACGCTCGCGTTCGCGGTCTTGGGGCTCGGCGCGACGGGTCTCGCGTTCCCGGGCCCCGCGTGGCTGCTCGTGCTGGTCGCCGCGTTCGCGGGCGTCCTGCGCGTGCGGCCGCGAACCTGGATCGGACCCGTTCGAAACGCATGGGAGGACGCTTCGGCCGGGGGCGCGGGGCCGGCTGTCGCCGCGGCCGGCTTGATCGCCGCGGCCGTCGGAATCGCGCTGGTCGGGGCGCTGGCGCCCGAATCCTCCTACGACGCGCTCTTCCACCACCTCGCGCACCCGCAGCTCTTCGCCGCCCGCCACAAGATCGTCGGACTCCCGCACCATTTCCTCTCGTATTATCCGGCGCTGCTCGAGATGCTCTACCTGCTCGCCTTTCTCACGGGCGGGGGAGCGCCGGCGGCCAAGCTGGTGCACTTCGGATTCGGCGTGCTGACGCTCGCCGCGCTCCTCGCGTGGGCCCGGCGCAGTCTCGAGCCCCGGTGGGCGCTGGCCGCGGTCGCGGGCTTCGCGCTCTTGCCCTACGTGCAGATCGTCTTCATGTGGGCGTACGTGGACCTGGGCTTCGCGTTCTTCTTCGCCCTGACGTGCGACCGGCTGTCGCGGCGGACGAGCGGCTCGACACCCCTGCTCGGCGCGCTGTGCGGGTTGTGCATGGGGACGAAGGCGGCCGGGGTGTTCGCGCCGGTCCTGGCGGGCGCGGTGCTCGTGGCGCGCCGCGCGAGCCTCGCGCCGTTCGCGGCCGCGTGCGCCCTGCTGGCCGCGCCCTGGGGGGCGCGAAACTGGGCGTTCGCGGGAAATCCGTTCGCTCCCTTCTTGGCTTCGATGCTTCCAACATTGTATTGGGGAGCGGACAACCAGGCGCGATACGGGGCCGAGTTGCGGAGCTACCAGGCCGCGGGCGGAGCGCACGGAGGACCGCTGACGGGGCTCTTCGCGCATCCCTGGAGCGCCACGATCCGGAATCTGGGCGTGCTCGACCGCGGCGCCGGCATGGGAGCCTGGTTCCTGTTCGCCCTGCCCCTGCTGCTCCTCCTGGACGCGCCGGCGGCCCGGCTGCCCGCGCGCCTGGCACTCGGCTTCTTCGCGCTCTGGCTCCTGATCCCGCGGCAGGTGCGGTACCTCCTGCCGGTCTGGCCCGCCGCCGCGCTCGCGTCCGCGCACGCCGTCCGCGCGCTCGCGCGCCGGGGCGGCTCCTCCCGGTTCGTCGTCGGCGCGCTGGGCGCGCTGCTGGCGGTGCACCTGCCCCTGGCGTGCGCGCGCCAGTACGAGGCGCGCGATCCCGTGCCGGTCGTCTTCGGCCGCGAAACCGTCACCAGTTACCTGAACCGGGGCGTCCCGGGCAAGCCGCACTCGCTGCGCGCGCGCGACTGGATCGCGGGCCATCTGCACGGCCGCCGGTTCCTGGTCGTGAGCGAGTACGGGATGGGCATGCTCTGGGGTCCCGACGCCGTGATCCAGTCGGTCTTCGACACCCCGCTCATTGAGCGGTTCGCGCGGGAGGGGCGCGACGCGGCCCAGGTGGCGCGGAAGTTCCGCCAGGCCGGCGTTGCGCACGTCCTGTACGGGCTGGCGGGGGGGTTCTCGATGCAGCCGGTCTACGAGATCTACCACTTCGACGAGGGCGCGGCGGCGCGCTGGCGGGCGTTCTGGAGCGCGCGGGCGGAGCTCGTCCACGTCGAGGCGGACCGCTACCTGGTCTTCGGGGTGCGGGGAAGCCCGCGCGTGCCGGCGCGCGCCTCGGTCTATCCGGGGCTGGACGAGCAGTGGCTGGGCGTTCTGGACCGCGCGCTGTGGGACGCGGGCGAGAAGGGAACACGGGGACGGGACCTCCCGGGCTTCGCGGCGGAGTTCGCGCGAGTCGCGGAGCGGACCGGATCGCCGTGCGCGTGGGACTACACGGGCGAGGCGCGCCTCGAGTTGAAGGATTTCGCGGGGGCGCGGGCCGCCCTCGAGCGCGCGGAGCGCCTCGGCCGGGAGACCGCGGCGCTCCACGCCGCGCTCGCCACGCTCGACGAGCGGGAGCACGACTGGAACGCGGCGATCCGGCGCTACCGGCGGGCGCTGGCCCGGGACCCGACGTTCGCGAGCGCGCGCGCGGCGCTCGCGCGGGTGCTTGAGCAGCTGGGCGACACCCGCGCGGCGCTGCTGACGCTGCGGGAGGGCCTGCTGCTCGATCCGACCGACGCGGAGCTGACCGGGCTCTGGGCGCGCTTCACGGGCAATCCCGGCTCCCCCTGATGCGCATGGCGCTTCCCCTCGCGGCGGCGTGGAGCCTGCTCGTGTGGACGAACTGGTTCGCGCGCGCGCCGTACACCGCGGCCGCCGCGGTGGCCGCGTTCGCGGGATTCGCGGACTTCGGACCTGCGACCGCCGCGCCCGTCCTGGCCGGGCACGCGGCCCGCCTCGCGTTGCTTGCCCTGCTGGCGCTCGCGGCGCGCGGGGCGGGGGTGTTATTAATTCGATGGTTCCAAATAGGACCGGAACAGAAGCCTTGGCCGCTGTTGCTCGCGGTGGGCGCCGGAGCGGCGGGACTCGGCATGTTAGGCGTGGGGCTCGCGGGGCTGGCCGCGCCCACCGTCGCGTGGGTCGGGGTCGTCGCGGCCGCGGTCGCCGGGCTGCGGACGATCCGGTGGCGGCTCCCGGCGGCGCCGCGCTCCGCCGGAGAGGCGGCCGCTTTCGGCCTCGCGGCCTGCGCCGCGGGCGTGGCGCTGTTCGGCGCGCTCGCGCCGGAGGCGAGCGTGGACGGCTCGGCGCACCATCTCGCGCATCCCTGGACGT
>CAYHEI010000443.1:0-3167 GCA_964355385.1 uncultured bacterium
AGCATCATCAACCAGTACTACCCGACAAGCGTGCAGTTCGCGTCCTACGGCACGGTCGCCGCAATTCTCACGAGCTACACGGTGGTCTATCGCCAGGTCGGCCCCCAGAACGATCCCGCGTGCACGCAGGGCCCGGGGCAGCCGATCTGCGCCCTGGGGGGCGCGGCGGGGCGGCGGTACGCCATGCGCACCCACCTCGCCCCCCGGACCAACGACTCGACGCGCAACGTGCCCACGACTGTGACGATCCACATCCTGACTTCCGAACTGCTCAAGTACATCGTCGAGCACGGCGACACGGTCAACGGCGGCCTCGACCTCGACCTGACGTTCTTCGGCACGGACCACAACGGCCACGACCTCACCGTGACCGGCACCTTCCACATCGAGGTCTTCAACTGATGCGGCGGACGGCGCGCGTCGTCCTCGCGCTCCTGGCCGGGCTCGGCGCGGCCGGCTGCCGAAACCCTTTCTCCCCGCAGGCGGATATCGAGCTCGCGCACATCTACGACGCCAGCGACAGCGCCCGGTTTGAGTTGCGCGTTCAGCGACAGACGCCGCCCATCCAGGAATGGGTCTACACCACATTTGGAATGGCCGTGCCGATCTTCATTGTCAAGAACAAAGTGGGGGTCAACATCACCAAGGTCAACATCGTCTACACGGATCTGGCGGGCAACCCGGTCACGACGTACCGGACCACCGGCGGCAAGACCTTCCGGGTCCTCTGGCACATGGATCCGCGATTCGACTTCACCAATTCGTATGGCGGCGAGGGAGTCGGCTGGGGATTCGGAATCGTCGTGCTGGACGGCAACGTCTACACGGAGCTCGCGAACCAAGTCGGGGACACCAAGGCGGTGATCGCGCACCTCACGTTCTGGGGCGAGGACGACAACGGATACGACGTCAAGCTCACGGGCGACATCACGATCAAGGGATTCGGATTCTGACGGCCGCGGCACCGGCCTAGCGCGCATGCCCGCCGAGAGCTCCTTCGACATCCGGTTCGTCCCGAACGCCGCCGAGGTGGACAACGCTTGGCAGCAGGCGCTCAAGGAGCTCGCCTCGCGCTACGACTTCAAGGGCACCCGCACGACGCTGGAACTCGACAAGAAGACCCTCGCCTTCACGCTCCAGACCGAGGACGACATGAAGCTGCGCAACCTGCGCGACATCCTCGAGCGGCGCCTGTCCGGCCGGGGCCTCCCCCCCGCCGCGCTGACGCTGAAGGACCCCGAACCCGCCGCGGGCGGCACGGTCCGGCAAGTGCTCACGGTCCAGCAGGGCCTCCCCGAGGACAAGGTGAAGGTCATCGCGGCGGCCGTGAAGGAGACGGGGCTCAAGGTCCGCACGCAGATCCAGGGAGCCGAAGTCCGGGTGTTCGGCAAGTCCAAGGACGATCTGCAAGCCGTCATGGCCGCCATGAAGCAGCGCAATTTCGGCTGCGCCATAGACTTCGGGAATTATAGATGACCCGGCCGCGGCAGCGGCCGGCCCGCTGGCTCGCGGTGCTCCCCAACGTCCTCACGTGCTCACGGTTCGCGCTCACCATCGTCTTCGTCTGGCTGATGTCGTACGAGGGCGTCGTCAGCGCCTGGCTCGCGCTGGCCGTCTTCTCGGCCGCAGCCCTCACGGACTGGCTCGACGGCTGGCTGGCGCGCCGGTGGCGGCTCAGCACGCCCTTCGGGATCTTCATGGACCCGTTCGCGGACAAGGTGCTCGTCCTCTCCGCCCTGGGGGTCTTCCTCTGGATGAACCTCGCGCCGGTCTGGATCGTCATCCCGATCATGGCGCGCGACGTCAGCGTGACGGGCCTGCGGACACTCGCGGAGTCCCGCGGCATCTCGATCGCCGCGATCGCCTCGGGCAAGCACAAGATGATCTCGCAAACGGTCGCGATCCTGGCCGTGCTCACGGCCCAGTGCGCGCAGTACACCGTCTCGGCCGCGACCGGCCTGCCGTGGGACACGGCCCTCGCGCGGCTCGGACGGCGGGGTGACGCCCTGATCGCCACGATCACCTGGCTCCCCTTCGCCCTCCTGCTCGTCGCGCTCGCGCTCTCGATCTGGTCCGGGATCGAGTTCGTCCACCGCCACCGGAAGTTGTTCGTGTCGACGTGACGCGCGCGCGGCTTGCGGGGATGGCCGCCGGCGTCCTGGGCGCGGGCCGCGTGCCCCGCGCGCCCGGCACGGCCGGAAGCGTCGCCGGGCTGCTCCTCTTCGCCCCGCTCCGCTCCACGCCCTGGCTCTGGCCCGTGCTCGCCGCGACCGTGGCGCTCGCGGTCTGGTCCGCCGGCGCCGTCGCCGCTTCGCTCCGGCGCCGCGATCCGCAGCTCGTCGTCATCGACGAAGTCGCGGGCATGGGCCTCACGCTCGCGTTGGGCCCGGCCGGGAGCTGGGCCTGGTTCGCCGCCGCCTTCGCCCTCTTCCGTCTCTTCGACATCCTCAAGCCGCCGCCGCTTCGCTCCCTGGAACGCCTGCCGGGGGGCTGGGGCATCGTCGCCGACGACCTGGGCGCCGCCCTCTACGCCGCCGCCGCCCTCCGCCTCACCGCCGCCTTGCTCGCCTGACGGAGCGTCAGGCGCCGGAGGCGCCGAGGCCCTCGATGGAGCGGGCGAGCGCGACGTCCTTCTCGGTGACCCCGCCCTCGCTGTGGGTGATAATGGTGAACGTGACGCGGCGATACCCGTGAATCAACACGTCCGGATGGTGGTCCGCGGCTTCGGCCAGCTCCGCGACCCAGCCCACGAGCGCGACCGCCGCGCGGAAGTTCGGCTGGCGAAACGTCTTCTTCAGCCCCTCGGGCGAGAGCGTCCACCCCGGCAACTCCGCGAGCCGGCGCTCGATTTCGTCCTGTGAAAGGGTCGGCATCGCGGATTCATCATAGCGTGGCGCGCTGGGGTCTGGCGGCGCTCGCGGTCGCGCTGCTCGCCGCGTGGGACCAGGGCGCGGGCGGCGTGCCGTACTTCCGGGACCGGTTCTACTATTTCGAACCGCGGTACGCCGCCTGCCGGGCCGCGCTCGCGACCGGCGCCGTTCCGCTCTGGGATCCGAACCTGGCCTGCGGCGCGCCGCTGCTGGCGACCTGGCAGGTCGCGCTGGGCAGCCCGCTCGCGCTGCCTTTCCTGCTGCTCCCGTGGGAAGCCGCCGTCCGCCAGTTCTGGG
>CAYHEI010000444.1:0-3131 GCA_964355385.1 uncultured bacterium
ACGAGATCGTTTCACGTGACTGGAGTTCAGACGTGTGCTCTTCCGATCTTTCCGCGCGTCGCTTCCCCCGCCGGCCCCCTTCACGCGCTGCGCCTGGTTCAGCCTGACGTCGATGATGCCGGTCCGGCCGTTGTTGAGCAGCATCCCCGCGACGTCGAGCGCGTCCGCCTCGGGGGTCTTGTTGGCGGACGCCAGCCAGCCGAGGATGACCTGCTCCTCGGACTCGAAGGTCACCGTCACGGTCTCCTCGCCGCGCAGCGGCGGCAGCTCCCAGGGGCCGGCCGGCGCCACCGGACCGGGCTTCCAGGCGCCGAAGTGCCGCGCGAGCAATTCGAGCATCGCCTTGCGCTGGAAGTCGCCCGCGAGCACGAGCGCCATGTTGTTCGGCACGTAGTGCGCGCGGTAGAAGTCCATCACCCGCTTGAGCGACGGGTTCTTCAGGTGTTCGATGGACCCCAGCGTCGGCTGCGTCCCGTACGGATGCTTCTTGAAGAGCGCGAGCGAGAAGGCTTCCCACAACCCGCGGCCGGGGTTGTCCAGCGACCGGTTCTTCTCTTCGTACACGGTTTCAAGCTCGGTCTGGAACAGCCGTAGGACCGGCTGCGAGAAGCGCTCCGCCTCGGCGGTCGCCCAGGCCTCCAGCCGGTTCCGCGGGAAGTCGCAGATGTACATCGTGTACTCGTTCCCCGTGAACGCGTTGAGCCCGTTGAAGCCGAGGCTGTCGTAGACCCGGCCGAGCTCGTTGGGAATCTCGAACTTCGACGCCGCCTGATTCTCCCGGTCGATCTCCTTGGCCAGCCGCTCCCGCTCCGCGGGGTCGGTCGCGCGGAAACGCTCCTCGTACAGCGCCGTGATCCGGTCCAGATGGGGCCTCTCCCGCGTGTAGTCCAGCGTGCCGAACCGCGGCGTCCCCTTGAACAGCATGTGTTCCAGGTAGTGCGCCAGCCCGGTGCAGTCCGCCGGGTCCATCTTGCTCCCGGTCCGCACCGCGATCCACGCGGTGATGCGAGGCGTCTGGGCGTTCGGCGAGAGGTAGATCGTGAGCCCGTTCGGGAGCCGGTGGACCGTGGCCTGGATCAGGTCGCCGGCCAGCGGCGCGGGGACGAGCGCGGGGACTGTCGGCGCGAGATCGGCCGCCACGGCGAACGTCGCGGCGCACGCGACCCATCCCGCCAGCACGGCCCGCCTCATGTTCTGCACCTTTGGACTCTAGCACAGAGGTAGAGCACCGGGCCGAGCGCGATCACCACGGCGCCGACGAGCAGGGCGTTGAACGGCCCGATGGTTTCGGCGCCGCCACGGACGACCGCCAGCCCGATGAGGACCGCCGGCCCGATGCCGACGGCCACGGCGCCCGCGAGGCCGCCGGGCACCGCGAAGGGCCGGCGCAGGCCCGGTTCGCGCACGCGCAACGCCACCAGCGCCCAGAACTCCAGCAGCATGCTGAGACCGCTCAGGATCACGTCCATCATGACGATGCGGTCGAAGCCGAGCCCCTGGCACGCGGCCCAGGTCGCCGCGCAGGCCAGCAGCGACACCACCGGGACCAGGGTGCGCGGGTGGCGCCAGGCGAAGATCCGGGGCAGGAAGCCGTCCGCGGCCAGCACCATCGGCAGGCGCGACAAGGACAGGACCAGGGCGCTGAACGTCCCCATGACGGCGACCGCGCCGGCCAGCATCACCGCGACGGCCAGCCCGGGTCCGCCGAGCAGGCGCCCGATGTCCACCCAGCCGCCCGTGTTCCACAGCGCGAGCGGGACGCCCGCCCGGGCCGTCGCCAGGATCGGCACGAGGTAGGTCAGCACGACGGCGACCACCGCCCAGAACATGACCCGGGGATAGACGCGGCGCGGGCGGTCCACCTCCCCGGCCACCGTGGAGGCGTTGTCCCAACCCATGTAGTTCCACATCGCGATCATGATGCCGCCCAAGAGGTCGAGTTCGCGCGGCCCGGCCGCCGGGCCCGGGCCCGGCGCGGCGGGACGCGCGAGCGCCAACCCCACCACGGCGACGAAGGGGCTGAGCACCAGGAGCGTGAGGACGATCGACCCCCGCCCCACCACGCGCGCGCTGAACAGGTTCCAGACGACGCAGACGGCGATCATCGTGGTGCCGGTCACGAGCGGCATCGCGCCGACGCCCAGCGCGGGCCACAAGCGCGCGAGATACCAGGCGAACAGCGTGGGGTAGATCGCCATGTCGAACATGCTGCCGGTCAGCGTCAGCCAGGACTCCTGGTAGCCCCAGAAGGGTCCCAGCGCCCGCCGGACCCACGCGTAGAAGCCGCCCTCCTCCGGCAGCGCGCTGGACAGCTCGCTCACCATGAGCGCGGTCGGGACGCTCCAGAGAAGCGGCGTCACCACCATGATGAGCAGCGCGCCCGCGTACCCCGCCTTCCCCACGATGTCCTCGAGCCCGTACGGCCCTCCGGCGACGATGCAGTAGGTCGTCGCGAGCAGCGCGAGCCCGGTCAGTTTGGCGGGGCGGCGCGCCCTCACGTCAGGGCGGGGGGACACCCCGGGCGGCCCGCGCGGCCCGCGCGCCGTCCACTTTCACGAGCGCGCGGTCGTACGTGAGCAGGCCGTTGCACTCGGTCTCGACGTCGGTGAGCTGCGTGTACACCACGGCACTCAAGCCGTGGTCCTTGAGCGCCCGCGCCTTGCGCATCAAGTCCTCGTACCCGGCGGTGAGCGACTCGCGGTCCGCGACGCCCTGGTAGCCCCACCCCTTCTCCGCCCAGGCGTGGCCGTCGATCCGCAGCCCCAACCCGCCGAACTCGCCCAGGACCATCGCCCGGTCCGTCACGCGCGGCGGCAAGCCCGGGCCGGGATACTGGTGATGATCGATCACGTCGCCCGCCGGGAAGTGGTTCCAGCCGCTCGCGCCGTCCACGAGCCGCGTCGGATCCAGCGCCTTGACCCGGTTCAGGGACGCGATCTTTACACCACTCTCGATCTTGATATTCAGCAGGTAGCCGAAGAGCAGACCGATACGATGCCCGCCGGACGCGGTGCGATTGTCGTAATTGATCCAAACAACGGTGAAGTATTGGCCATGGTCAGCCACCCGGCTTTCGATCCGAACGCTTTCTCGCAACGCTCCAAAACTCCAGAAGGCAGGGTGGAGATTCG
>CAYHEI010000445.1:0-3130 GCA_964355385.1 uncultured bacterium
TCTAGTCGGGCTGGACGCCCGGGAGCCCGCCCGCGTTCTCGCGCGGCGCGGGAGAGGCCCGGACGCGCCAGGCGGCGGTGCCGCCGCCGGGGAAAGCGACGGGCGCGAGCCAGCGGGCCGCGAAGGCGCGATACACCCGGGCCCGGCGGAGATCCCACGGGAACCATGCCGCCTGGTCCAGCTCCCACTCGCGCGCGTGGAGGTGCGCCGTGAGCACGTGGGTGAGGCCGCGCTGCCGGAAGGAGACCCCGAGGCGCGCCGGGGTCGCGGCGGCTCCCGCCATCTCCCAGAGCGGGGGCGTCTCGCCGAATCCGCCCGACCAACGTGCGCGCGCGGGCAGCAAGTAGGTCCGGTCGTCGCCCGTCACGATGACGGCTCCGGCGCGTTCCCCGGCGAGCCACGCGGCGCGGGCGAGGTGATCGCCCTGGCGTCCGCCGCGCAATCCCGCGGGGGATGAGCCGTAAAGCAGCGTGGCGCGTTCCGAGGTGGCGGCGAGCGCGATCAGAATGACGGCGACGGCGCCGCCCGCCCGCGCGAGGCCGCGCTCCTTCCGGCCGGCGAGCGCGAGCAGCGCGATCGCCGCGAGCTGCTGTTGGCACACGAGGGCGGGGAGCACATAGCGGGGATTGTGCGTCACCGTCAGCACGAGGAACTGGAGCAGGACAAGCACGACCGCCGGCCGCCGGGTCGCCCGGGCCGCGAGCGCCAGGGGGAGCGTGCCGAGGGCGAGCGGGGCGTCCCGGAGCAAGGCCGCGAGCCAGACGCCCGGCAGTCCGATCGGGGAGAACGCCGCGGCCGGAGTGTGCAGGAAAGCGTGCAGCGAGAGAAGCGAGCGATTGGCCTCACCCCAGCCGGGGGAGTAGGCCGAGGACGGTCCGCCGGGATGGAGTGGCTCACCGGTCAGCAGCCAGGCGGACGCCCACCAGCCGACCAGGGGCAGCAGCGCCGCCGCGCCCGACGCCACCGGCCGGCGCGCCGCCGCCGGGGAGGCGAGCCACCATCCGGCCGCGAGCGGCGCGTAGACGACCTTCGATGCGGCGCAGCATCCCAGGAGGAAGCCGCCCACGAGCACGTTGCGCCCCGCGCAGAGCCCCGCCCCGGCGGCGAACAGGGCCACGGCCGCGAGGTCGCACTTGGCGGTCGTCGTGACGCGCAGCACCGGCGGCAGCGCGAGCACGAAGAGCGCGCCGAGCCACGCCGCGCGCGGCCGTCCCCTGGCGCGCGCCCTCTCAGCCCAGAGCGCCTGCGCCGCGAGCAGGCAGCCGACGCCGGACCATCGCGCGAGCCGGTCGTCGTGCAGCAGGAGCGGAATGACCTGCGTGAAGTCGAAGAGCGCGGGGACGTGGAAGAGCCAGGGCGCGGCGTCGGGCGGAAGCTTGTGCAGGCGGAGCGCATGCCACGGCAGGCCGAGATGATAGATGAAGCAGTCGGTGTTCGATTCCGGGGCGACGAGCAGCGGCCACAGGGAGACGGTCGCGGCGATTCCCGCGGCCGCCCACCACGGCCCCGCGCCGGCCGCGCCGCGCATCACCCGTACGAGGAGGAACGGACGAAGGCGCAGGCCGCCGCTCGCGGCGAGGAGCGCCACCGTTCCGGCGAGCACCGCGTGCGCCGTGAGCACGCCGCCGAGCGCCAGACCGAAAGCGAGGAATCCGAGCGTCACCCAGCCCAGCAGGAGCGCGAGCGCGGCGCGTTGCGCTCGCGAGCCGCCCGGATGGCACCAGGACACGGCGCCGGTTCCGGCACGGGCCGCCGTTTCCGCGAGCAGGGCCGCGACCGCCACGGTGCGCAACGCGATGAGGGCCGTTATCGGCACGAGACGATTCTAGAGCTTCGCGACGGGCTATAATCGTGCTCGTGACGATCTACGAGATCACCGTCTTCCTGCACGTGCTGGGGATGGGCGGGCTCTTCGCCGCCTTCGCGCTCGAGTGGGTCGTGGAACGCCTGCTCGGCAGGGCGTCGTCCGCGGAGGACGTCCGCGGCGCGCTCGGGTTGATGCCCGTCGCGATGCGCCTCGGGTCGCCCTCGGCGATCGTGATCCTCCTGACGGGCGGTCACATGACGCATGCGGCCTGGGGCTGGGACAAGCCCTGGATCGCGATGAGCGCGGCGGCCATGCTCGTGGCGCTCGGTCTGGGGGGCGCGGGGAGCGCCCGCAACCTCAAGGCCATCGGCCGCGCCGCCGCCGCCGCGACGGGATCCCTGTCGCCGGCGCTGCGCGCCCTGCTCGCCGCTCCGGCGATCCCCGCGCTGCTCCGGATCAGGATCGGACTGCTTGTCTCGATCGTCGCGCTCATGACCGTGCGCCCGGGATGGGCCGGCGCGCTCGTCACGCCGCTCGTGTGCGCCGGGCTCGGATTCGCGGCGGCGAAGGCGCGCAAGCGGGTCGCCGCCGCCTGATGGGCCGGCACCGCTGGGTGCTCGCGGCGCTGCTGGCATACGCGCCGCTCGCGGCGAACCCCGCCCACCCCGGGAAGGACCCGCTAGGTCGGGATGCCCTGGCCCTGCGCGCGGCGTCCCCCGCGTTCCGCGACCGCGTCGCCCGGGTCGCGCGCCGCGAATCGTGTCCCTGCGGCTGCAAGATGGACCTTCTGCTCTGCCTCGAGGAGGACAAGTCCTGCCCTCTGCGGCCGGAGCACGCGCTGCGGGTGGCCGCGATCGCCGACGCGCTGGCGGAGGACCGGACGCCTCCACCGGCGCCCGACGCGAACCAGCCGTCCGTCGAGGCGATCGCCCGCGACCGGGCCATCAGCGCCGACGACGCGAAGCGCCTGCACGACGCGGGGGTGGCGCTCTTTGTGGACGCGCGCAAGCCGAAGATATTCGCTGCCGCGCACCTGCCGGGCGCGGTGAATCTCGACGCGGAGGACATGAAGGCGGAAGTGGCGCGCCTCGCGCCGCGGCTCAAGGCCGCGCGAACCATCGTGACGTACTGCCCCGCGAAGTGCATGGTGAGCGCGCTCGTCGCGCAGCGGCTGATGGCGGCGGGATACAAGAACGTGCGGGTGCTCCAGGGCGGCTGGGACGCGTGGATCCGGCGCAAGTTCTCCGTCGAGACCGGAAGCTGAAGCGGAGCTACCGCCGGGGTTTCTCCCAAGCCATGAAGATCGGAAGAGCACACGTCTGA
>CAYHEI010000446.1:0-3122 GCA_964355385.1 uncultured bacterium
CGCCCCCCCTCGGCCGGCGCCCGCGGGGCGACGCGGGCCGCCCCCGTCGCGGGGGCGCGCGCCGCGATGACCCGCTCCAGGGTCTCCCGCTCGAACTTCATCGAGGCGTCGCACACCGCGACCAGTTTCGGGATCTCGTCGTGGCGCTGCTTGAGGAGGACGTCGATGTTCGCCCACGCCCGGTCGCATTGCACCCGGAGGAAGACGAGGCGGTTGTAGAGCCCCACGGCGAACAACGCGCCCGTGACCGCGAGCACCACGACGACCATCAGGACGACCATGACGCTCATTATGCCACGCGACGGCGCCGCCACAGCAGCCCCACGGCCACCGTCGCGGCGACGGCGAGCGGACCGCTCCAGGTCGCGCTCCGGAACCAGCCCCCCGCGGGCATCAGCACGAGCCCCGCCACGAGCAGCCCCGCTCCGGCCAGGATCCACGCCCCCGGCCGCCCGCGCGCCTTGAGAGCGTCCGCCTCGTCGCCCGACACGACCAGGAAGAACCCCGAGCGCGGCTTGCGCACTGCCAGGAGCGGTCCGGCGGACGGGGCGCCCGCCTCTCGCGCCACGGCCTCGACCGCGCGTTCCCGCGCGGCGCTCCACTCGATCGGGTCCAGCATGCCGTCCCGGTTCTCGTCCAGCTCCGCCCGGCGGGCGGGGGACGTGAGCCACTCGTGCAGGAGCTTGCTCACCTGGGCGCGGCGGTCGCCCGCCGGATCGTCCAGCCGGGCAACTTCACCCAGCACGTACACCGGCGCGTCGGCCACGACGGCCCATTCCTGGATCCGGTACGAATCCGCGGCGGACGCGTAGCGCCACGGGATGCCGGTCCGGTCGCAGAAGCTCCGCACGTCGTCGGACGGATCCACGCCGCCTGCGAGCCGCAGATCACAGGTGGGCACCCCCTCCACCTCGGCCCCGGCGGGCAGCACGAGCAGGCGGCCCGTGCGGTCCTCGAGGTAGAAGGGCACCGTGGTCGTCCGGTTCAGCACCACGGCGGAACGCCGCTCGCCGCGCTCCACGGTCTCCCGCACCACCCGGACGCGGTGCCACACGGACGAGAGGTTTCGCACCGGTGAGAGAATCGGCTCGGCGGGGCCGCGCGCGAGCCCGCGCAGCTCCGCGAGCCCCATCGCCACGGAGCGGACCGTGGCCGTCGGCAGGTTGCGGATCGTCCAGATGCGCCGCAGCCGGCGCCAGCCCACGGCGTACGCGGCAGCGCCCCCGAGGAGCAGCAGCGCGGCCTCCCGCGCCCGGTCGGAGTCGATTACAGGAGGAGCATCCCCAGCGCGGTCAGCGCCAGGGCGGGCAGCAAACCGTAGCCAAGTCCCACGTTGCGGGGGCGCGGCGCCGCGGGCGCGTGCGCCGGGGCGGACGCACTCAGGACGGTCGTGGACGGCTGCGCGCCCGGTCGAACGGCCGGCCCGGATGCCGTGCTCACCGTCGCCGACGGCCGGAGGGAGGTCGCCGGCTCAGCGGAAGGCGGGGCCTTGCCGACTCCCATCGTCTTGAGGATCCACGGAATCCCGAGCGGTTGGTTGTACACTCCGGTCGCGATGGCGAGCCCGCCGCCCAGCCCGCCCAGCGAAGCGACGGTCATCACCACCACCCCGAGCCACGCGGTGCGAGGCGTCCGCGTCGCCGTGTCGGGCAGCACCTGGGTGTACAGCAGCCCCCACTTCCGGGCGCGCGGCAGCAAGGCGAAGATCAGGGGCGGCGCCAGCAGCACCGCGATCACGAAGTTGTTCAGGAAGATGATCGTCGCCAGGATGGCGAACGGGACGCCCTGGATCACCACGTCGATGCCCCAGCAGATCGTGAACGCGCACGCCGCGCTGGCGACGAGGCAGATGAACACGAGACCGGCCAGGTGGAGGCGGTTCCCGCGCTCCGGATCGGCGGTCCCGAACATGGCCCGCCAGAAGACGTAGGGGATGTAGCCGTAGAGGAAGTTCCCGACGAAGCCGAAAGCGGCGCCGGGGCCGAACCCGAAAAAGAGGTCGCCGAACGTGTTGCCGATCGCGGCCCCCCACGCGCCCGCCGGTCCGAACAGAATCGAGCACACGATCGGGATCGCGTTGGCGGGCCGGACCTCGGTGACGCCGGGGATGATGGGGAAGATCTTGAACGGGATGAGCAGCCCGGCGTAGAACGCCGCCGAGAAGGCCGTCAGCACGACCATCAGGGTGTTGCCCCACATCCCCCGGAGCGAATTCATCGGCCCAGCATACGCCTATGCCCCCGCGGCCGACAAGGCGGGAGACATGGTGGTCGAGTACTTCCGATAGGGGTCGAATACACTCGCCTGCGTTTTCGACCGGGCTTCCCGCTTGACGACGAGGCTATATGAGCTTCTTGCGCCTGAGGGACTTGAGGACATCTTCGAAGGGGCGGGCCGGTTGTTTCGCTCGCCGCTCGAAGGTCGCGATATCCGCGGCGTCCTCCGAGAGCCCGAGACGCAGGGCGTCGTTCACAATGTCCGAAAACGACCGGTCGGACGCGGCCGCCTTCACCTTGGCTGCCCGGTAGAGTTCGGGTTCGAGATAGACTGTGGCGCGCGCTGTCATCGGGCTTTCCGGTTCCGATATCAAGCCCCGACCCCATTCCCCTTGTCACGCAAAGGGGTTGCGCTGAGGCCGGACAACCACCCCTCGGTCCGCAGCCGATCCGCCGCCAACCCGATCTGGCTGCGCGTGAACTGCCGCTTACTCGGGTTCCATGCATAAGTGGCCCGAACCATGTCATCCTGCGCCAGCGCGTGTTCCCTTGTAGCGACCCAGTGAACCGTAGCCAACAACTCCAACCCAAACGGCGTCTCGAATCCTTCCACCAGCCGCGCCACCCGGTCGAAACTCGCCTGGGTGGTTCCGTGATCGCGCAGAAAACTCTCCGCATCATCCACGGCGCCTGGAACGAGTGAAAGCTGCTTGTCCGGAGCGTCGCCACCGTCGGCATACCCGGAGATGAGATGCCCCTCGATCGCGTGGAGCACGTGGCGCAAGTTGTCCGCATAGGGACCGAAAGATCCCTTTACGTAGCGCAGCTGTAGCGGCTCACCCGCCGCTTGCAGAAAGTACGTCAGTTTGTGAATCTCAAGCAGGGAGATGGTCGGGGCCATGAGCG
>CAYHEI010000447.1:0-3105 GCA_964355385.1 uncultured bacterium
GGTGGGGGGCGGGGGCCGGCACTTCCCCGCCCCCGGCCGGGTCACCACCCGGGGTATGTCGCGGGGGCCGCCGCGACCGGGGTCCGACGGACGCGGCGCGGTCCGGCTCTCATCCCATCTGCGCTCGCGTTCCGATCTCCGCGTCCTCGTGTTCGACGGCGGGCATTCCGGCTTCGGCCGCGCGGTGGCGCCGGGCGCCTCCGTGCTGGCCGCCGTGCGCGTCCGCGCGCCCGCCGCGCCGGGGCGCTACCGGCTCGACGTCACGATGATCCAGGAAGGCGTCGCCTGGTTCGACGGGCCGGGCGGGTGCGACCCCGGCTACGTCCCCCTGCGCGTCGTCCGTGACCCGGTCGTGCCGGACTGGGCCGCCGCCCGCGCGACGCTCGACGCCGCGCCGTGAGCCGCCAACCGCACGTCCTCCTTTTCAACCCCGACCAGTGGCGGGGGGACGTCCTGGGCCACCTCGGCAACCCCGGCGCGGTCACGCCGGCGCTGGACGCGTTCGCCCGCGATGCGGTCTCCTTCCGCTCGGCCTTCTGCCAGAACCCCGTCTGCACCCCGCGCCGCTGCTCGTTCATGACCGGCTGGTACACCCACGTGAACGGCCATCGCACGATGCACCACATGCTGCGACCCCACGAGCCGATGCTCCTGCGCACCCTCAAGGAGGCCGGGTACTTCGTGTGGTGGGGCGGGAAGAACGACGTCGTGCCCGCCGAGGGTGGCTTCGAGGCGTTCTGCGACGAAAAGTACCGACCGCCGGTCCCGCCCGCCCGGCCGAACCCGCACTCCTGGGACGAGTGGCGCGGAGCCCCCGACAGCGACACGTACTATTCCTTCCACCTGGGCAGATTGGAACACGATCCGGCGACCGGCCCCTACGACGACGGCGACTGGGCCATGGTGCACGGCGCCATCGACCGGATCCGCCACGCGCCCAAGGACCAGCCGCTCTGCCTCTATCTCCCGCTGGGCTACCCGCATCCGCCCTACGCGGCCGAGGACCCCTACTACTCGGCGGTGGACCCCGCGCGGGTTCCCGCGCGCATCCCCACCCCGCAGGACTGGTCGCGCAAGCCCAGCCTCCTGCGCGGCATCGCGGAGCGGCAACGGCTCCAAGGCTGGACCGAGGCGCGCTGGCGGGAGCTGCGGCGGACGTACTACGCGAGCTGCGCGCGCGTCGACCGGCAGTTCGGCCTCGTGCTCGAAGCGCTCAACTCGGCCGGGCTCTACGACGACACCGCGGTCTTCTTCTTCTCCGATCACGGCGACTTCACGGGCGACTACGGCCTGGTGGAGAAGACCCAGAACACCTTCGAGGACTGCCTCGTCCGCGTGCCCTTCTTGATCAAACCGCCCGCGGGCGTGCCGGTGAAACCGCGCGTCAGCGAGGCGTTGGTGGAGCTGGTGGATATGTCCGCCACGGTGGAAGCCGTCACGGGCGTGCCACCCCGGCACACGCACTTCGGCCGGTCATTGCTGCCAGTGCTCGCGGGCGCGACCGACGAGCACCGCGACGCCGTCTTCTGCGAGGGGGGGCGGCTGGAGAGCGAGGACCACGCCTCCGAAACGGACCAAGGGGAGTACCCCGCGCAAAGTCTTTACTGGCCCCGCGTCGGCCTCCAGGCCCGCATCCCCGAGCACTCCAAGGCCGCGATGTGCCGCACGCGCACGCACAAGTACGTCACGCGCCTCTACGAGCCCGACGAGCTGTACGACCTCGCCGCCGATCCGGGCGAACTGGACAACCGCGCGGGCGATCCCGCGCTCGCCTCTGTCCAGCGCGCGCTCACCGACCGCCTCCTGCGCTTCTACCTCGCGACCGGCGACCAGGTCCCCCACGACCTGAACCGCCGCAGTTAACCCTCAGCGCCCGCAGGGACCAGCTCCAGGGCGTCGAGGAGCGCGAAGAAGCTCTCCCGGCCGACCTCGGAGGTGATCGTGTGGCTCGGCGCGATGAACCAACGAGCGCGCCGGCCGAGCGTCGCCCGGCACCGGTCCACGAACGCGCGAACTTCGGCGGGCGAGCCGAAGGGCAAGACATGTTGCGTGTCGAGCCCGCCCCAGAACGCCAGCCGCTCCCCCCACCGGTCCGCGAGCTCCTCGGGGGGCATCGCGTTCGTCTGGACGGGGTTGAGCATGCCGAGCCCGATCTCCACGAGATCGTCCAGGATCGGCCGCACGTCGCCGCAGGAGTGGTGGCTCTGCGGCAGCCCCGCGGCCGCGGCCACCCCCCAGATGCGCGCGTAGCGCGGTCGGAAGAACTTCCGCCAGGTCGCGACCGAGTACTGCAGCCCCCGCTGCGCGCCGAAATCGTCCCCGGTGTGGAGCCAGTCCACGCCCAGTTCGGCCAGCCGCTCGAGAATCCCCACATCCACCGCGACGATGCGCTCCAAGATGTCCTCCACCAGCGCCGGCTCTTCCAGCAGGTCTTCCATCGCCTGCTCGAAGCCCCGCAGGACCCAGTAGCGCTCCCAGAGGCAGAACCCCAGCGCCCCCACGGTCGCGAACCGCCCGCGGTCACGGGCGATCCGCGCCGCCAGCCCCTCGGTCCAGCGCGGGTCCGCGGGGTCGGGAAAGCGGTAATCGCGCAGCGCGGCGAGATCCGCCAGGGGATGGTGGTTGATCCGGACGCCGTCCTCGCTGGTCAGGTCCCAGCCCACGCCCCAGAGGTCGAAGGCGGTCGTGCCCTCGGTGCGGACCCGGATGTCGTTCGCTCCGCACCAGCTCACCGGATCGCCCAGCGCGGCGAACAGCCGCTCGGGCGGGAGCCCGAGCCACGCGGCCGCGTGCTGCGCCGCCGCCGGGGTGAAGTCGAGCCGCACCGGCAGCCGGTCCACCGGCGTCCCGCGCAGCACCCCCAGCACCCGCTCCCGGCCGGTCATGGACATGCCTCGATCATGGTTCCCGCCCGCCCCCGCCGTCGCTGACCGCGGTCATTCGGAAGAAGCGCCCGCCTTTCATGGTCAACCTGAATGCGGCTTGCCCGGAACGTGGAACCCAATCGGACGTCTAGGCGGATCCGGTGAAGCCATGAGCCCGCGGATGGCCTCGAAAACGACGCTGAACTGATTCTCGATGCGCTCAATAGTTGCCTCTTGGCGA
>CAYHEI010000448.1:0-3104 GCA_964355385.1 uncultured bacterium
GCCCGACCGTCCCGGTCAGGGTGAACGTGTACGCCGCGCCGGGCGCCAGGGACAACCCGGTCGCGCTCCAGACATACCGGGTGCCGGATCCCGGAACGGACGCCACCGACGGCGGCGCGAAGGGCGGCGACTGGTCACCTGTCCCGCCGGTCACTTCCGGCGGCAGCGTGTCGGTCACGTCCAACGCCGTGAGGGTGTCGGTCCCGTTGTTCGCCACCACGATCCGATACGTGACCCCCTGACCTTCCCCCGGCGAAGCCGGAGCGCGCGCGATCCCCAGCAACAGGACCGGCGCCGGGGCGGCCACCGGCCCCCCCGCGACGGCCTGCGCCCCCGCCACGGAGCCGCACGCGCAATTCGCCCCGACATACCAGGTGACCGAGAGGGACGTCCCCGCGCATCCGGAACTGACCTGCCCCGTCAGCGTGAAGGTGAGACTCGCGCCGGGGCTCATGGTCAGTCCCGCGGCGCTCCACTCGTACCGGGTGCCCGTGGGCGGCGCGTCCGTCACCACCGGCGCGGAGAAGCCGAACGGCTGATCCGTCGTGACGCCGATGACCACCGCCGGGACGGTGTCCGCGACGGACAGGGCCGTCACCGTATCCGTCCCGGTGTTCGTCACGACGACTCGGTACGTCACGGTGTCGCCCGCGATGGGCCCCGCGGGCACGAGGGCCGCCGCAACGGACAGGCCCGGCCCCGGCCCCGCGAGCGAGAACGTCACCCGATTGGACCCGCTCTCGGTCGCGCCCAGCGCCGACGCCGCCGCCACGTAGGCGGAGTTGCCGACCGTGCCCGAAACGCACGGGCCGTCCACCGTGCCGGTCACCGTGAACGTCAGGACGGCGCCCGGCAGGAGGGAGAGGCCCGTGGCGCTCCACTCGAAGCGCGTGCCGGCCGGTGGCGCGTCGGTGATCGTGGCCGGACCCATGAATCCCGGCTGGTCACCCAAGGCGCCGCCGATCACCGCGGAGACCGTGTCCACGACGGTCAAATCGGTGATGGTGGAGAGGCCCGTGTTGCGCACCAGGATGCGATATACGACCGTCGCTCCGTTGGCGACCGGAGATCCGGAAGGGGGGGATTGCTGCTTCGTCACCGTCAGCGCGGTCGGCACGGGTGTGATGACGGGCTTTACGGCGTTGGATTGGCCCGCCGCAGAAGCGCACGCGCTCGACGCGCCAACGCACGCGGTGTCGCTCACCGTGGTGACCACCTGGACGATCCCCACGACGCCCGTAATCGTGAACGTGAGCGTTCCGGCCGGCGGGAGCGTCAGGCCGCCCGCGCTCCACTCGTACCGGGTTCCGCCGGGCGGAGCGTCCGTGACGGTGGGGGCAAGGAAGCCGGGCGGCTCTTCCGTCGCGATGCCGCCGATCCAGGGCGACACCGTGTCGGTCACCGTCACCGCCTGCAGCGTGGCCGCGCCCGCGTTCCGGACGACGATCCGATACGTGATCGCCCCCCCCGCGACCGGCGTGGCGGGCAGCTGGACTTTTGTCGCGGTCACCACGGTGGCAGGTGGAGAGACGGAGCCCGAGACCGGATTGGACCAGGCCTCCGCCACGCCGCAGGCGATCACGGCGGCCGCATAGGCGGTCGCGTCGAGCGCCGCGGGCGCGCACGTGAATCCCGCCGCGCCCGTGATCGTGAACGTCATGCTGGCTCCGGCGACGAGACTCAGTCCCGTCGCGCTCCAGACGTAGAGCGTCCCCCCAGGCGCCTGCGTCACCACCGGGCCGCCGAAGCCCGCGGGCTGCGCCGCGGACGCGCCCGTCAGGACCGCCGGGACGGTGTCGACCACGATGAGATCGGTGACGACCCCGCTCCCCGCGTTCGTCACGACGATCCGGATTGCCATTGGAGCGCCGATGGCCGGCGCGGCTGGCGCCACGTTCAGGGCGGCGGTCAGTGCCGTCACCGGCGGGGTGACGACCGATCCCACGGCGCCGGTGGGAACGGCCACGGCGCCGCAATCGCCCGCCCCCGCCGCGACGGCGGTGTTCGAGACCGAAGTCGCGATGCACACATTCCACACCGTCCCGGTGAGCGTGAATGTCAAGGACGTCCCGGGCAGAAAGAAAAGCCCGCTCTTGCTCCACACGAAACGGGTCCCGGTGAGCGGTACGCTCGCGACCACGGGAGCGGAAAAAACCCCCGGGTGGGAGGCGACCACCCCGGTCACCACCGACGCGACCGTGTCCGACACGTCCAGGGAGGTCAGCGTCGCCGTGCCCGTGTTGGTGACCACGATCCGGTACGTCACCGGCGTGCCGGGCACCGGGGCGGCCGGCATTTGCGCGAGCGTCGCCCCAAGTGCCGTCACGGGCGGCGCCACCACCGCCCCCACCGGGCCGGACGACGCAAACGTCCCCATGCAACTCTCCGCGCCGTCCACGAAGGCGCTGTTGCTCACCACGGTGGACGCGCAGAACAACCCGATCTCCCCGGTGATGGTGAACGTGAGCGCGGTTCCCGGCAGGAAGGACAGCCCCGTGGCGCTCCAGACGAAGCGGGTCCCGGTGAGCGGCACTTCCGTGACCACAGGACTCGGAAAACCGGACGGCTGCGAGGTCACTGCCGACGCCAGCGGCCCCGACGCGGTGTCGGTCAACGCCAGTGTGGTCAGGGTCGCGCTCCCCGTATTCGTCACCACGATGCGGTACGTCACCGCGTCGCCCAGCCCGGGCGTTGCCGGCGACTGCGCGAGCGCAATTCCCAACGCGGGGACCGAGACGGACGGGAGCACCGCGAACCCCGGCGCGGCGGTCAAGGACGTGGCCGACGAGCACGCGGAGTCGGCCGTCACCCAGGCGGTGCCGCTGACCTCCGTCGGGGTGCACACCGCACCGACCACGCCCACGACCGTGAAGGTATAGGTCATCCCCGGCACGAAGGCGAGTCCGGTCGCGCTCCACTCGTAGCGCGTACCCCCGAACGGGACGTCGCTGACCGCCGGGGCGGGCCAACCGAGAGGCTGCTCCGTCGCCTGGTTCACGACGACCGGCGAGACCGTATCGGTCACCGACAGGCTTGTCAGCGTGGCCGACCCCGTGTTCGTGACGACGATCTGGTAAGTGATCAGCCCACCGACCACGGGCGAC
>CAYHEI010000449.1:0-3103 GCA_964355385.1 uncultured bacterium
GTGCGCGGCCGGGCAGGGGCGGGCCGAGGTGGCGCGCCGCCGCACGGAGCGGCTGGTTTCCGCGGAGGATCTCTTCCGGGGTTCCGGCGCGGCGACCCCGGGGGTTGCGGTGGATCGGCTGACGATGTCCTCCACCCTGCGCCTGGCCCGGGCCGAGATGCGACAGTCCGAGGGCGAGGCGGACGGGGCCTGGCAGGACCTGGATGCCCTGGTACATCTCCACGAGACGCGACCACCGGTCCTGGATCTCGCCGTGCTGGACCCGGGGGCGGATCCGGATGGCGACGCGCTCGTCGTGTTGGCGGCGGAGAGGGGATTCGAGGTCCGGCGGAAACGGCTGGAGCTGGGCCGCAGGGAGCGTGAGCTGCGGCTGACTCGAAGCGAGCCCTGGGCCGGCCTGGCCGTGGGTCCCTTCTACGAGAGCGCCGTTGCGCGCAGCAGGGAGTCGACAGTCGGCGTCGGCGTCACCGTTCCCCTCCCGCTGTGGAACCGAAAGCGGGGTGACGTCGAGGCGGCGTCCGCTCGCACTGACCGCGCTCGCGCCGAACTGGCGCAAGCCCGGGAGGCCGCCACCCACGGGGCGCGCGCCTGGGCGGCGCGGCTCCGCACGGCTCGCCTGCTCTGCCGGGAGCTTCCGCTGGCGATGCTGGAGGAGATGGAGCACCTCGGTGAGCTCGCCGAGCGGCAGTTCGCGCAGGGCCGGATCGGGGTCGCCGCCCTGCTCGCGGCCGAGGAACAGGTCATGCGGGTGTCGGGAGGCGTCCTGGAGGCGCATGCGGATGCCGTCGAAGCCCTGGTCGAATTACGCTTGGTTTCGAATCCTGACGGAGTGATGCCATGAAACAGGCGATGCGGGGCGTCCTGGCGGGCGGTGCGGCGTGGCTGCTTGTCGCGGTGGGCCGCGCGGCTACGCCGGCGGGCGGCGACGAAAACACCTGGGATCCCAAGCGGGGGCTCCGGCTGAGCGCGCGTGTGCTGGCCGAGCTGGGGGTGACCGTCGAGGAAGTGACCGAACGAAAAGTGACCGTGGTGCATCGGGCCGCCCTCCGCCTCGTCGCGGCCAGCGGCCGCGGACGGGCGGTCGCGCAGGTCGCCGCGGACGAGGCCCGCTGGTGGCCCCGCGGCGCGAACACGCGGATTCGAGTGGACGGCGTGTCACGGCCCCTGAACGCCACGGTGGGGGCCGTGGACCGGACGATGGCGGTGACGGGTGGCATGGTCGAGGTGCTCCTGGCGCTCAACCAGCCGGTGCCCGAGGCCGCGCGAGGCGCGCTGGGCACGGCGGAGGTGTCCGCCTCGGCTGGTCCCGGGGTGTTCGTGCCACGTCGCGACGTGCTCGAGCGAAACGGCGGGAGCTTCGTCTACGTCGTGAACGAAGGGTACTACCAGCGGGTGTCCGTGAAGACGGGCGTGCGCACGGAGACCTGGGTGGAGGTGACCGACGGGCTGCTGGAGGGGGACGAGGTGGCGGCTGGCGACGTGGTCCAGCTCTGGATGGCCGAGCTGCGCGCCGGGAGCAGTTCCGACGGCCGGTGCTGTCCGCTATGAGCCCGGTGCTCCTGCGTGCGGGGTACGCAAGCCGAACGCCGATCGAACCGGGCCACGACCGCCCCGCGGCGGATCATCCGATCAGCCGGGTCGTGGCGTTCTCGCTCCGGAATCCGGCGCTCGTCCTGGTGCTGACCGGGCTGCTCGTGGTGCTGGGCGTTTGGTCGTTCTCGAACCTGCCGCTCGACGCGGTGCCCGATCTGACCAACGTGCAGGTGCAGGTCAACATACCGGTTCAGGCGCTCGCGCCCGAGGAGATCGAGCGGACCGTCACGGTTCTGGCCGAGTCCGCGCTGGGGAGCCTGCCGGGAGTGACGGAGCTGCGGTCGCTCACGAAATACGGCCTCTCCCAGGTCACGGTGATCTTCGAGGACGGGACGGATCTCTCCCGCGCCCGCCAGCTCGTTGCGGAGCGGTTGGGCGGCCTCGCGGCCCGGCTCCCCGCCGGGGCGGTTCCCACGATGAGCCCCATGAGCACCGGGCTGGGCGACGTCGTGTTCTACGCGGGCGAGGACTCGCGGATCCGGCCGGGCGAGTCCGAGGCCCGGCGGCTCATGCGCCTGCGCGCCCTGCACGATTGGGACATCCGGCCGCAGTTGCGGACCGTTCCGGGAATCGCCGATGTCAACGCGATCGGCGGCCACGAACGGCAGCTCCACGTGCTGGTGGACCATGGCCGGCTGGCGGCGGCGGGCGTCTCGCTGGGCGAGGTCGTGGCGGCCATCGAATCGGGCAATGCCAGCGCGGGCGGCGGGTACATTCAGCGGTCCGGTGAGCAGGTCCTCGTTCGCAGCGTCGGGCGGGTCGGCGGGGCGGAGGAGCTCGGCCGATTGCCGATCCGGCGAGATCCGCTCAGCCTGGGGGTCACCATCGGCCAGGTGGCGACGATCCAGGAGGGCTCCGGACCGCGGACGGGTGCCGCCACGCTCGACGGGAGGGAGGCCGTGACGGGCATCGGCATGATGCTCATCGGGCAGAACGGGCGCGCGGTGGCCCGGCGGCTGGCGGATCGGATCCGCGATGTCAGGCGCCAGCTCCCTCCAGGCACGTCTCTCAGGGTTCTGTACAGCCGCGAGGATCTCGTCAACGCGACGCTGCGGACGGTGCGGAACAACATGTTCGAAGGCGCGGTGTTCGTCATCGCGGTGCTCTTCTTGTTCCTGGGGAATTGGCGCGCGGCGCTGATCGTGGCCTCCGCGATTCCGCTCTCCATGCTCTTCGCGGTGACGGGGATGTTCCAGAGCCGGATCTCCGGCAATCTGATGAGCCTGGGCGCGATCGACTTCGGGCTGATCGTGGACGGCGCGGTGATCGTGATCGAGAACTGCGTGCGGCATATCGGCGCCCGGGCGCGGCGGCTGGGCCGGCCGCTCAACCGGCCGGAGGTGCGCGAGACGGTCCGGGAGGCGACGGTGGAAATCCGCCGGGCGGTGGGATTCGGGGAGCTGCTGATCCTGCTCGCGTACGTGCCGATCCTGTTCCTGGGGGGGCTGGAGGGGAAGATGTTCCAGATCGGAAGAGCACACGTCTGAACTCCAGTCACGAGTGGATATCT
>CAYHEI010000450.1:0-3090 GCA_964355385.1 uncultured bacterium
GCTTCCGATCTCTGGACACCGTCGCGCGCACGGCCCTGCTCCAGCTCCGGGGCAAGCAGACGGCGCGGGTCGCGGGACGCTCGCTGCGGCCGGTCGAGTGGCTGCTGGACACGATCGCGCGGCCGGCGACGGCGGACGCGTATCCCGTCTTCCGCGTGGACGACCCCGACGTGACCGTGATGGCGGGGCTGGGGGGTCGCTCCGGGCGGGAATTCGCGTTCCGGGATCTCGAGCCGGCGGCGGCGGAAATCGAGCGCCAGGGCGGCCTCGCCGACGCGGTCTCGCCGCGCTCCCGCTCCCGCTTTCAGTCCGGCGCGATCGCGCTGCGGGACCGCGTCCGGTTCTGCCGGCGGTTGCGGCATTCCCTCCGCCCGGCGGGCGAGGGGAAGTTCACCGCGGAGATCGCGGGATTCCTCGACGCGATCGGTCCCGGCGCGAAGGCGATCAAGGCGCATCAGACCGGCGGGAAGTTCGATCGCCGGGCGCTCGAGCGGCTCGGGTCTTTCGTCCAGCGCTATCAGGCGCTCGCGGAGTCGGCCGAGTTCCTGCCGCTCCCGCCCCGCCCCGGCGAGTCGGCGGACGATTGGCGGACGGTGGGGGAGGGGATGCTGCTGGCGCTGCGGGAGGGAGAGCCCGCCGCGGGGGTCGTCCCGTACGCGACGCTCCTCGAGGCCTACGCCGACGGGGATGCCGCCATCTTCAACGCGGAGCTGGCGGCGTGGCGCCGCGACCTCCGGGAGCGCGTACCCGGAGCGCTCCGCCGGGCCGGTTTCGAGGTGCTCTTCAACCGGGCGCAGCCGTTCGGCCTGGGCATGACGCTGTACCTCCTCGCGTGCCTCGCCGGGTTCGCCTCCTTCCTCTGGCGCCCCGCCGCGCTGCGCCCGGCCGCGCTGGCCCTCCTGGGGTCCGCCTTCGCGGTGCACACCGTGGGCCTGCTCGCCCGCATCCTGCTGCAAGGGCGGCCGCCGGTCACGAACCTCTACTCGTCCGCGGTGTTCGTCGGCTGGGTGGCCGCGGGCCTGGGGACGCTGCTCGAGGCGCGGCAGCGTGACGCCCTTGCGGCGATCGTGGCGGGGGCCATCGGGTTTGCCACGCTCATCGTCGCGCATCATCTCTCCCTGGAGGGGGATTCCATGGAGATGATGCGCGCGGTGCTCGATTCGAATTTCTGGCTGGCGACGCACGTCGTGACGGTGACCATCGGGTACGCCGCGACCTTCCTTGCCGGCGCGCTGGGAATCGCGTACCTGCTGCGCGTGGCGTTCGACCGGAGCTTCGCGCCGGGCGAGGCCGATGCGCTCGCCGGCCAAGCCTACGGCGTGGTCTGTTTCGCCCTCTTCTTCAGCTTCGTGGGCACCGTCCTCGGCGGCATCTGGGCGGACCAGTCGTGGGGGCGGTTCTGGGGCTGGGACCCCAAGGAAAACGGCGCGTTGCTGATCGTGCTCTGGAACGCGATCATCCTGCACGCCCGCGGCAGCCGGCTGACCGGCGTGCGCGGGCTCATGGTGATGATGGTGTTCGGCAACGTGATCACGAGCCTTTCCTGGTTCGGCGTCAACATGCTGGGGATCGGCCTGCATTCCTACGGTTTCATGGACCGGGCGTTCTGGTGGCTGGCGGGGTTTGTCGCGTCGCACGTCGCCGTCATGTGCCTGGGACTCCTCCGCCCGCGCCGGGCGTAGAATCGAGCCATGCCCCACGCGCTGACCTGGATCGCCCTGGCGGGGTATGCGGCCGCCACGGCCGGATACCTCGCGTATCTCTGGACGCGCCGCCTGCCCCTGGCGCGTCTGGCCCACGCGGCCGCGGCCGCGGGCTTCGTGGCCCACGTCGCGGCCTACGGCGCGGAGTGCGCGGCGCGCCGCGCGATGGTCGTCGCGAGCACCCACGGAGCGTTCTCGCTGCTCACGCTGTGCACGGTGCTCGTCCTGCTGACGCTCGTCTTCCGCCACGGCCTCCACATGCTCGGGGCGTTCGTCATGCCGCTGGCGGTCGCGGCGATGGCCGTCGCGGCCGCGGCGCCCGTGCCGCCCGCTCCGCCCGCCTTTCTCCGGGGCGCGCTCTTCCCGCTGCACGTCACGACCTCCTTCCTGGGGCTCGCGGCGCTGACGGCGGCGTGCGGCGTCGCCGTGGCGTACCTCGTGCAGCGGCGCGAGCTGAAGTCCCGGCGTCCCGACCAGCTCGCGTACGTGTTGCCGCCGCTGGACGTCCTGGACCGGCTGACGGCGCGCCTCGTGCTGCTGGCGCTCGCGGCGCTGGGCGCCGGCATCGTCACCGGCATTCTCTTCACGCGGCAGACGGAGGGGGCCTGGTGGCCGAGCGATCCCAAGTCCGCCGCCATGCTCGTGAGCTGGCTCGTGTACGCCGCGACGGCCGTGCTGCACGCGGGCGCGGGCTGGCGGGGCCGCCGGCACGCGCTGGCGGTGATCGGGGGGTTCGTCCTCGTGGTGGGAGTGTTCGCGGGTCTGCACCACCTCCCGGCCTCTCCGTCTCCGTGATCCTCGTCGCCCTCGGGGCCAGCCACCGGACCGCGGAGCTGGCCGTGCGCGAGCGGCTCGCCTTCAGCAAGGCGGAGGTGCCGGACGCCGTCCGGGCGCTGCGCCGGCTGCGGGGAGTGCGCGAGGCCGTTCTCCTGTCCACCTGCAACCGCGTCGAGTGCTTCGTGGCGTGCGACGAGGCCGTCCGGCTCAAGCCCGCGCTCGTCCGCTTCCTCCAGCGGCTTCGGGGACTGCCCGCCGCCGCGTTCGAGCGCGCTCTGGTCCAGCGCGAGGGTCTCGAGATGGTCCGGCACGTGATCGAGGTCGCGGCGGGGCTGGACTCCCAGGTGGTGGGCGAGGCGCAGATCCTGGCGCAGGTGCGCGACGCCCACGCGGAGGCGCTGCGCGCGGCGGCGACGGGCACCGTGCTCAACGGCGTGTTCAACCGGGCGCTCGCGGCCGCGAAGCGCGTGCGCACGGAGACCGAGATCGGACGCCTGCCGGCGTCGGTCGCGTCGGTGGCCGTGGATCTCGCGGAGAAGATCTTCGGCGGGTTCGCGGGCCGCACGAGATCGGAAGAGCGTCGTGTAGGGAAAGAGTGTAGATCTCGGTG
>CAYHEI010000451.1:0-3074 GCA_964355385.1 uncultured bacterium
GTCCGTGGCGCACCTCCTGACCGGCGGTGCGCTCACGGCGGGGATGCTCGTCATGCGTGCCTGGTTCATCTGGTGGCCGTTCCACCCCTTCGGGCTCGTGATGTGCGGGACGTGGGCGATGAGCATGTTCTGGTTCTCGATCATGCTGGGCTGGGCGGCCAAGAGCGCCGTGATGGCCTTCGGGGGGGCGGGGTCCTACCGTCGCCTCTTGCCGCTCTTCCTGGGGCTTGTCCTGGGGGAGTCGCTCATCGCCGCGTTCTGGACCGTGCTGGGGCTCCTGACCGGCACTCCCGGCGCCCCCATCCTGCCGGGATGAGGGCGTTTGGGGTAGAGTCAGGGGGTCGCATGAAGGCGAAGAACGGGAGCCGACCGCCGCACGACCCCACCGCGAAGTGGTGGTGGCTCGGCACCATCCTCGCCACCGCACTCGTTCTCTGGTACTTCCAGCGCTGGTCGCGGCCGTACCTCAACGTCGAGACCGAGGGCACGGTGCAGATCCCGCCCGAGCGCGCGGCCGCGGAGTCGGACTCGGTCAGCAAGGCGCGGCTCGAAGCCACGGTGCGCACGCTCGCGGGCTTCGGGTCGCGGCTCTCGGGCTCCGCGGGCGGGGACGCCGCGGCGACGCACCTCAAGGCCGAGCTGCGGGACATCCTCGGCGCGGGCGCGGTGCGCGAAGAGACGATCCCGCTCGACAATCCCTTCGACCTCGGGACCGAGATGGAGGTCGGCGGCGCGACGTTCCGCGCGCACCCGTTCTGGGCGCCCGTCGGCCGCACGTACGTCCTGCCCGCGGGAGGCCGCGCGCTGGGGCCGGGCGTGCGGACGACGCTCGCGGAGCTGCTCGCCGGCGCGGCGCGCCTGACCGGAGGCGCCGCGACGCTCGTCTTCCCGTCGGACGAGCAGCTGCGCGCGCTCGTGCTGGCCGCCGCGCGGCGCAAGGCGTTCGACGCGAAGCTGCGGGACCCGCTGACGAAGACCGAGCGCGCGGTGCTGCTCGGCGAGCGGGGGATCGCGGGCCGCTCGCCGGAGGAGCTGCGCGTCCTCGACGTCCTGCTCGACAAGCACAAGAGCCTGCTCGCGGATTTCTTCTTCGCGCGTCTCGAGTCCGCCGGCGTGCGCAGCCTCATCTTTGTCGAGCCGTCGGCATCCTTCCGCGTGGCACCGCGCACGTTCGCGGACCGCCTCCTCAAGCATCCGTCCGCGCTGCCGCGCTATCTCGTGCCCGCCGGCCGGGCGGGGGTCCTGGCCGACGGGGCCGCGGTCGCGGTGAAGCAGGCGCACGCGCGGCTGGCGGTGGAGGGCGGCGGGGAGTTCCGCGTGTACCCGTTGTGGCCCAACCTCGTGCGCCCGGCCTCGACGCCGCGCGACGGGCTCTCCGGCCCGCTGGTGTGGGTGGGCGCGGCGAATCTCGCGGAGGTCAAGGGCAAGCGGCTGGACGGCGCGATCGTCCTCGCGGACTTCAACTGCGGGTACCAGTGGGTGAACCTCGCGGACTTCGGCGTCAAGGCGGTGCTGTTCGCGGAGCCGGCCGAGATCATGCGGGGCGAGTCCGAGAGCAAGTATCTGAGCCTGCCCGCGAACATCCCCCGCTACTGGGTGCCGCGCGCGGAGGTGGCCGCGCTGCGCGCGCTGGAAGGCAAGAACATCCGGCTGGACGCGCAGGTGGTCTGGGAGCGGCGCGCCGCGCGGATCCTGGTCGGCCGGCTGCCGGGGACGCGGCCCGACGCCGACGAGGAGCCCGTGGTCATCCAGGCCTACTACGATTCCGTGTCGGTGGTGCCGGACGTTGCGCCGGGCGGGGAGCAGGCGTGCGGGGTGGCCGCGCTGCTGGAGGTGGCCCGGGTGCTGAAGCGCCATCCCCTCAAGAAGACCGTGCTCTTCGTGGTCACGCCGGGCCACGCGCAGAACATGACGGGGTGGACGGAATGGCTGCACCGGCACTACGTCGCGTTGGCCAAGCGGAATAAGAAGAAGCGGGTGGACGCCGGCTACGTCAAGCCGGCATTCGTCGTGCATCTGGACCTCACCACCCGCACGCGCCGGCTGGGCGTCTTCTACAAGGGCCACCGGTTCGACCACAGCGAGAGCTCCATCCGCCGGGTGTACTCCAACTTCGGCAAGGCGCACGCGTCCGCGGGGCAGGCCGCCGCGAAGGCGCTGGGGTACGGCGAGACCTTCATGGTGGACGCCATCAACGCGGTCTCGGGGCGCACGTGGGACTCCTACATCCCCGGCCGGTTCGCGCTGGAGCAGGAGGTGACGCTGAACGCGGGGCTCTACGGGGTGGCGTACGCCACGCCCGACGACGAGCGCGCGTGGATCGACACGCCCCAGGACACGCCGGACCGGATGGACTTCGAGTCGCTCTACCGGCAGACGCGCGTCCTGGCCGCGGTGCTGCCGAACGTCCTCAACGTGGGCGCGGCGTTCGGCTCCTCGCAGGTCAAGAACTACTCGACGATGCTGAAGGCGAAGGTGGTGGAGTTCGACCCCCGGGTCTCGTATCTCCCCGACCGCACGATTTCGGGCGCGATGGTCTGGGTGCACACGTGGGTGCCGAACAAGAGCCTCAAGGGCGTCCGCGGCGATTGGTTCGTCCAGGCGATCGGCAGCGGGGAAGCCGGCGGCGCCGAGTTCGAGATTCACGGGATGGCGCACTCCTCCTGGCTCGCGTCCGGCTGGAAGGCGCACGCCATCTGCGAGGCCTATGAGCTGGACCCCATGGACGGCTCGGTGCGGTTCGCGCCGGACCGCGGCTCGCAGGGCGCGGCCCGGTACGGGCTGGAAACGGACATGAACGACGAGCGCAAGGACCTCATGCTCGTCACGTTCCCGTGCCGTTCCTTCATGATGTTCGACCTGGTGGACCCGCTCGTCTACCAGCCCTTCACGCGGATGGCCACGCTGGACGCCCGCACCGACTCCGCCCCCCAGGTCTACGGCCAGTCCCTGCCGGAGGGGTCCTGGCTGGTCAACTACGTCGAGCCGCTCGCGGTGGCGTACGTGCCCGAGGGCCTGAAGGCGAAGTTCACCTTCGCCCTCCCGCAGCTCGGCAAGCGCGGCAAGCGCGCCGC
>CAYHEI010000452.1:0-1586 GCA_964355385.1 uncultured bacterium
GTGCAGGAGTTGCGCGCCGGACGCGGGGATGTAGAGCGCTTCCAGGCCATAGCGGTTCCCGGCCGGGGGGAGCGGTCGTCGCGCGCGGAACTCGTGCACCGCCAGCCGGTGGGCGGTGCGCGAGTCGTACATGGCCAGGGCGCAATCCAGCACCTCGGCCGGCGCGGTTGGGCCGGCCGGGGACGCCGAGACGAGCAGCGTCAGGCCGGCGCCTCGCTCCTCGGCTTGCCGCGTGAGGAGCTCCGCGAGCGCGAGCTCGCCCGGGCCGGAGAGCTGTCCCTCGGCGGCCACGGCCGCGCGCGTGAGCGAGGCGGAGAACGCGGACGCGCTCTCGGGGGAGAGCACCGAGATCGTCTTGTGCGGGAGCGCCGCGGCGCGTAGGCGCTGGCCGAGTTCGGCCGCGTAGGGGTCGCCCGTGAGCTGCAGGCACGCGACGAGCGTCGGCCCGCTTGCCCTGAGTTCCGTCGGGGGGGTCGTCTCCGGCGCCGCGCCCGTGACGGTCGCGGTGGGGACCGTGGCGGCGTCCGAGGCGGCCGCGAAGAATTTCTGCAAGAACGCCTCGAGCTCGGCTTGCGCCTCGCGCCGGGATTCCTCCTCGGCCTCCTTCACGCCGGTCACGTCGGCGCCGCCGACGGCCACGATCGCTTCGCGGAAGTCGGCGGTCCCGGGCGAGTAGTGGGATTCCGCGATCATGGTGCCGCCGAGGGCGACGACCGAGGCGGTGAAGGCCGTGGCGAGGCTCCGTCCGTAGGCCGTCTCCGGGGCCAGGATGCCGAAGCGCTTCCAGCCCTTCTTGGTGACGGCGAACTCGGCGGTCGTCGCGGCTTCCCGCTCGGGAGAGAGCGCGACGCGGAAGACGTAGGGCCCCGTCGCGGTCAGGCGGGCGGTCAGCGCGGAAGGGGTGACCAGCACGACGCCGAGGGAGTTCGCCTCGGCGGCGCAGAGCAGCGCGGTGGCGCTGAAGAGCGGTCCGAAGAGGCCCGCGACCTGCCGGTCCCGGACCAGCGCGTCGAGGCCCTGCACCGCGCGTTCGGGGTCCTCCGCCGTGTCGAACGGAACGAACTCGAACGCCGAGCCCGCGGCGGCCAGATCTTCGACGGCGAGCGCGACGCCCTGGGAAACCGACGTGCCGAAGGCCGCGTAGCGGCCGGTGGCCGGAAGAAGCGCGCCGAACACCTTGGGATTGACGGGGGTCCGCCGGGACAGCTCTTTCAGGAGCGCCGTGGCGTTGCGCGCGGAAGCGCTCTCCGGCGCGGAGGCCACGAGCTTCCGCAGCACCCGCGTCGCGTCCTCGTTCGCGCCTCGGGCGACCAGAAGCTTGCCGAGCGCCAGCGCGACCTCGGGAGCCAGTGGGGCGTCGGGCGCAGCGGCGAGGAAGGTCTCGAGGTCCGATTGACCGCTCGCCTCGAGCGCGGGCCCCGCGAGCGCTCGGACGGCCGAGGCGAAGGCCGTGTCAGCCGGGAAACGGGCGAGGGCCGCGGAGGCGCGCTGCAGGAGGCGGAGGCTGCCCTCCGTGTCGCGCGCGGCAAGGAGGCGCAGGTGCACCAGAGTCGCGAGCCACGGGGAGGCCGGATGCCGTTGCTCGG
>CAYHEI010000452.1:1596-3072 GCA_964355385.1 uncultured bacterium
GCGGAGCGGGGAGGGTCCGGACCGGCGGGATCGTGTTCCTGGGTCAGGGCCGCGGGGTCGCGCTCGGTGGGGGTGAGCGCGCCCGCGGGCAGGCCGTAGGCGTCGGCGGGCTGACGCAAGGAGCCGCGGACCGCGCAGCCGGCGAGGACTGCGGTGACGGCAACCACGACAAGCAAGGCACGCCGCCGGTGTCTCATGAGTTCTATATATTAGCTGGTTCTATAATTAGCTGGTTCCAACTTCGGAGCAATTAGGAGATCACAGGCTGCTAGGATACACGGCGTGGCAGACCTTATTGACCTCAGTCTGAGCCTGCCCCTGCCGCGCCTGCGCGCGGTGGAGGCGTTCACCGTGGAAGTGGAAGGCGCCCCGATGATTTGCCTGCGGGATCCGGAGGGCGTCGCCGCCGAGGCCGTCGTCCTGTCTCCCGGCGCGTTCCTCATCGCCTCGCTGCTCGACGGGGAAGCCGGCGTCGGAACGATCCGGACGCGGGTCGCGGACGCCGCCGAGGGCTTGCGGGTGTCGGGCGAGGAGATCCAGGCGCTGGTCAAGCAGCTCGACGAGCGTGGGTTCTTGGATACGCCGTCCTATCGTCTCCAGCGGGCGGAGGCGCGGCGCAAGTTCGCCGAGGCACCGGTCCGGCCTTCGTCGCATGCGGGGTCGGCGTATCCGGACGATCCCGCCGCGCTGCACGCGCTCATCCGGTCGTGTTTCGCCGCGGGCACCGGGCCCGGCTGGCTCGAGGTCGCGAACCCGGCGCGGCCCGCGCCCGCGGGGATCGTCGCGCCGCACGTGGACTACGCGCGCGGCGGCCCGGTGTACGCGTGGGCGCACCGCCGGCTCGTGGAGAGCCCTCTCCCGGAGCTGATCATCGTGCTGGGGGTCGCCCACCAGGCGATCCCGCAGCCCTTCGCTCTGACGCGCAAGACCTTCGAGACGCCCTTGGGGAGGGTGGAGACGGACCTCGATGCCGGGCGGGCGCTCGAGTCGGCGTGCGGCGTCTGGCTCTTCGAGGAGGAATTCGCGCACAAGGACGAACACTCGGTGGAGTTTCAGCTCCCGTGGTTGCAGGCCCTGCATCCCGGGCGGACCTTTCGCATCGTGCCGGTTCTCTGCGCCGCGTTCGAGCAGTTCACGGGGAAGAAATCCCCGGAATCCGACCGCAAGATCAAGGACGCTCTCGGCGCCTTCGGGGCGCTCGTGCGCGAGCGCCGGGCGCTGGTCCTGGCCAGCGTGGACCTCTCGCACGTCGGCCCCCGATTCGGCGACGAGATCGCGGTGGACGATGCGCTCGCGGACGCGGTGCGCGACGCGGACGAGCGGCTCCTGGGGCACGCCAAGACGGGCGACCGCGAGGCGTTCTGGGCGGCGGGGCTGGCGGACGGGAACGCGCGGCGCGTGGACGCGCTCTCGGCGGTCTACGCGCTGCTCGCGATGACGGGCGGGCCGCGGGGTGAGGTGCTCGCCTACGGCCAG
>CAYHEI010000453.1:0-3060 GCA_964355385.1 uncultured bacterium
CGCACGTCGTCGAAGGCGGACTCGAGCCCGCCGGACTCGACCGCGGGGCGGCCCGTGGCGACGAAGGACGTCGCGCCCGCGCCGGGAAAGGCCCAGGACTGCTCCCAGAAGGGCTTGCCCGCGGGGGTGAGCACGCGGCCCGTGATCCCGGCGGGGGAGAACTCGAGCACGAGCCGGTACGCGACTCCGTCCCGCCACGCGCGCGAGCCCGTCGCGCCCGCGCTCGCGAGCCGCGTGCCGGACTCGTATTCCGCTCCCCACACGCCGTCGAGCTGTTCGCGCAGCTCGGCGAACCGCTTGGGTCCCGCCGTGGCCGCCCCCGGGGATTCCACCAGCGCGAGCCGCCAGAAGCGGTCGGGACCGAGGTACAGCGCGAGTCCCGCCGACTTCCAGCCCGCTCCGCGGACCCGGCGCACGGTCAGCCGCGCCTCGATCCGGCCCTCCGCGGCGGCGGGACCCCGCACGACGGCGAACGAGTCCTCGGCTCCGTCTGCGCGCAGCGCGCCCCGCTCCACGGTCCAGAAGAACCCCGTCGTCTCCCACGGCGCGGGCGGCAGGCGGCCCGGAAGTCCCGCGTCGAACCCGTCCCGGAACTCCTCCGCCCCCGCGGCCCCGGCGGCCAGCCACAACGCCGCCGCGACCACGTGGAACCCCGCTCTTGGAATCACGACCCGCGTCTTCATCGTCACCCTTCCCATGGAGTCGGCCCCGATGCCGCGCCTCATTCTACGCTCCGCCTCGTCCGGAGGAATCGCGCGGGAGTGGTAGGATGACGCGGGATGACCGAAAAGGAGAACGCCCTGCGGATCATCCGGTTCGACCGGCCCGAACGGGTGGTCTCCGGTTTGCCCACGTTCGACCTCTGGTACCTCGGCTGCAATCACGAAGGGTACGCCGGAGGGGGACACCACCTGCCGGTGGGATCGAAGTGGACCGACATCTGGGGGACCGAGTGGCACCGGGAGCATCCGGGCGTCATGGGCTTCCCCCGCGGCCACCCGCTTGCCGATCTTCCCCGCGCGCTGGCGCATTACACGTGGCCGGATCCCGATGACGAGCGGATCATCGGTCCGGTGTACCGGACGGCCGCGAAGCGGCAGGGGACGGACTCCTTCGTGACCGGCTCGCACCGGGACACCCTCTGGGAAAAGAGCTACATGCTGGTCGGCATGGAGAACCTCATGTGCTGGTTCCACGAGGAGCCCGGCGCCGTCCGGGAGCTCCTCCACCGCGTCATGGACTTCCAGCTCGGGCTGGCGCGGCACTACGTCGAGCTCGGGGTCGAGCTGGTGTCCCTGACCGACGACCTGGGCGCGCAGGAACGACTTCTGCTTTCCCCCGCGCTCATCGGGGAGTTCCTGCTTCCGGAGTACCGCCGCCTCTTCGCCTTCTACAAGTCCCGGGGGATCATGGTCGGGTTCCACAGCTGCGGGCACGTGGAGCCGCTGATCGGGACCTTCATGGACCTCGGGGTGGACATCCTCAATCCGCTCCAGGCCTCCGCCAACGATCTCGAGGCGATCCGGCGGAGCAGCCGGGGCCGGATGGCCCTGCACGGCGGGATCAACTCCGCCCTCATGGTGAGCGGCCCGCCGGACGC
This sequence comes from uncultured bacterium, assembly GCA_964355385.1. Classification (GTDB taxonomy): domain Bacteria; phylum Oederibacteriota; class CAKKQC01; order CAKKQC01; family CAKKQC01; genus CAYHEI01. The sequence goes on from CAYHEI010000453.1 coordinate 1,601, forward strand.
GATCCGCCGGGAGGTCGAGCATCGGATCCGGCAATTGGGGCAAGACGGCGGCTACTTCTGCGCCCCGGACCAGTCCATGCCCTGGCCCGACGAGCACCGGCGGGTTCTGGACCGGGCCATCGCGGAGTTCGGCCGGTACCCGTTGGGAGAGTATGCTAATATGAATTTGTAATGCGGATTAGCAGCATCGGATATCTCCCTCGGACCCTCTCGCCCGTGCTCCGCCGGGCGGCGGAGCAGTTCCCGGTGGTCGTGCTCACGGGGCCCCGCCAGTCCGGCAAGACCACCCTCTTGACGCGCGAGTTCGGCGCCAGCCACCGATATGTCGGCCTGGATGCCGTGGATGTCCGCGCCTCGGCGCGAGCCGACCCCCGGGGGTTTCTCGCGGCGCATCCCGCTCCGGTCATCATCGATGAAATCCAGTACGCTCCTGATTTGCTGCCCCTGATCAAGGAGCGAGTGGATGTCCGGCGGCGCGCCGCCGGACAGTATCTGCTCACGGGCTCGCACAACCTTCTCCTGATGGAGCGAGTCAGCGAAACCCTGGCCGGCCGGACCGCGGTCCTGCGGCTCCTCCCGCTGTCCCGGCGGGAACTCGATCATCAGCCTGAGGCGCCGCCACCCTGGCTTGAGGAGTCCGTGAAGCGTCCGCGACCGACGGTCTCCCGCGCCGCGCTGGCCTCCCGACTGCTGCGCGGCGGCTATCCCGAGCTGGCCGCCCGCCCCGGGCTTGACGCCCGCCTCTGGCACACGGGGTATCTTCAGACCTACCTGGAACGGGACGTGCGTACGATTCGCCAGGTGGGGGACCTCACCCTCTTTCAGGGATTCCTTCGCACCCTGGCGCTCCGTGCGGGTCAGCTGCTCAATTTCGCCGACGTCTCGCGCGACCTGGGCGTCTCTGCGAACACCGTCAAGGCGTGGGTCTCCGTGCTTGAGGCCACCCATCAGGCGTTCATCCTGAGGCCGTATTTCGTCAGCGGCGGTCAACGGCTCGTCAAGACGCCGAAGGTCTACTTCACCGACACCGGCGTTCTGTGCCGCCTCCTCGACGTGGCGAACCCCGCCGCGGTGCTGGAAGGTCCTTTCGCGGGCGCGATCTTCGAGACGGCGGTGCTCGCGGAGATCGTCAAGGCGTTCGTCCACCGCGGCGACGATCCGCGGGTGTATTTCTGGCGGACCACCAACGGCCTGGAGGTCGACTTCGTCGTTGACGCCGGCGGGAAGCTCATTCCCGTGGAGGCGAAGAGCACGGCAACCCCGCGCATCGAGACCACCGGCGCGATGCGGTCGTTCCTGCGCGCCTACGGTTCCCGCTCCGGGCGGGGCTTTCTGGTTCACACCGGGCCCGCCCGGCTTCCCTTCGGGGGCGGATTGACCGCGGTGCCGTTTGCGGGATGGTAGCGTCGAGAACGTCGCCTGCGCGGGGAATGGTGGTCGGGCGGTACCCGTTGAGCAGC
>CAYHEI010000454.1:0-3052 GCA_964355385.1 uncultured bacterium
CCCCTGGACGACCGCCGGGGGGTCCCCGGCCTGCCGTGCCAGCGCGACCCACAGGCAGACCAGCGGCCGCCCGCCGGAGAGCGCGAGACCGGCGCGGGAGCCGCGGACGGTGAGGCGCGCGGCGAGCGGAGCCAAGTCGTTCCAGGTCCTGGGCATCGAACCCGCGCCCTCCCCCCGGGCGGCGAAGGCGTCGCGCATCCCCGCGAGCAGCGCGTAGTCGACGGCGGCGACCCCGCCCCAGACCTCCCCTCCGACCTTGAGACCCTCGGCGAGCGATTCGGGCCAGCGGCCCCGCTCGTCCCAGCCGTCCCAGAGATCGCCCACGGGCTGGATGAGCCCCTCGCGGACGTAGCCGCCCAATTCGGAAAAACTCACCGTGAGGAGGTCCGGCCCCGCGCTGCCCGCGACGCTCATCACCTGCGCCGCGCCCCACGCGCCGCCCGGCAGCCAGAGCCGCTCGAACTCGGTCACCTCCACCTCGGGGTGGCGCGCGAGAAACCGCTCGTAGCCTTCGCGGTTGGCGAGGTTGTCGATCCGCCCCGCGGCCTTCCACGGCAGCATGCCGAGCTGGGCCGAGAGATCCACGCGCTCCGCCCGCGCGGAGGCGCACAGCAGCCAGGCGGCGAGGGCGAGGTGTTTCACTTCTCCGGCATGAGGCGGATGCGCTCGGCGAGTGCCGACGCCTCGGCGGGTGGAAGCTCCGGCGCCGTGGCCGGATCGGGATACGCGCCCGACTGGACGTCCCGCGCGAAGCCGGACACGGCCTCCGTGAACGCCTCGCGACCGCGCGTGTAGGCCTTCGCGAAGCGCGGCGGGGCGGCCGAGAGGCCGACGAGGTCGTGGAAGACCAGGATCTGTCCGTCGCAGGCCGGACCCGAGCCGATGCCGATCGTGGGACATCCGACCGCCCGGGTGATCAGGCCCGCGAGCGCGCCGGGAACGCACTCCAGCACCACGGCGAAAACCCCGAGCCGGTCGAGCAGCCGGGCCTCCCGCCAGATCCGGTGGGCCGCCGCGGCGTCCTTGCCCTGCGCCCGGTAGCCGCCGAATTCGTGGACCCGCTGGGGCGTGAGCCCGAGGTGCCCCATGACCGGAATGCCGCTCGCGACGAGCGCCCGGACCGCCGGTTCCGTCTCGCGCCCGCCCTCCAGCTTCACCGCGGCGGCACCGGCCTTGATCAGCAGGCCCGCGTTCCGCAGCGCGTCGGCGGGTTCCGCCTGATAGGACATGAAAGGCATGTCCGCGACGAGCAGGGCCCGCCGGACCCCCCGGGCGACCGCGCGCACGTGGTGCAGCATGTCGTCCATCGTGACCGGCAGCGTCGAATCGAGGCCCAGCACGACGTTCCCGACCGAATCTCCCACGAGCACGACGTCCACCCCGGCCGCGTCCAGCAACGCACCCGTGGGCGCGTCGTAGGCCGTGAGGCACACGAGCTTCGCGCCGCTCTTGCGCGCGCGCAAGGCGGGAATGGTCATGCGGCCGGCCCTGCGACGGCGCTCGGGGCGGGCGGCGTCCAGTGCAGGATGAGTTCGCGGGCGGCCTTCACCTCGTCCAGTCGCCCGACGGGCATGGTCTCGGGGGCGCGCTGCAGCGCGGCGGGATCCTCGGCGCAGATCCGGCGCACGGCGCCCACGAACGCGTCCAGGGTCGCCCGGCTCTCGGTCTCGGTGGGCTCGATCATGATCGCCTCGTCCACGATGAGCGGGAAGTAGATCGTGGGGGCGTAGAAGCCGTAGTCGAGCAGGCGCTTGGCGACGTCCAGCGCCCGGATGCCGCGCGCCTTCAGCGCCCGGCCCGTGAGGACCACCTCGTGCAGCGAGTCCCCGGGGTACGCCGGCGGGATCAGGTCGGCCAAGAGGGCGCGCACGTAGTTCGCGTTCAGGACCGCGTACTGCGAAACCCCGTGCAATCCGTCGCCCCCGTTCCGGACGAGGTACGCGAGCGCGCGGACGAGCAGCCCGAAATTGCCGTAGAAAGCGGTGAGCTTCCCGATGGACCGCGGCCGCTCCTCGTCGAGCCGGAAGACACCCGGCCCTTCCCCGGCCGCGCGCTCGATGACGGGAGACGGCAGGTAGGGCTCGAGCGCCGCCGTGCACGCGATCGCCCCGGCGCCCGGACCGCCTCCGCCGTGCGGGGTGGAGAACGTCTTGTGCAGGTTGAAATGCATCAGGTCGGCGCCCTGCACCGCGGGCTGGAGCGTCCCGACCATCGCGTTCATGTTCGCCCCGTCCAGGTAGACGAGCCCGCCCGCGCCGTGCACGAGATCCGCGACGGCGCGGATCCCGGGCTCGAACAGGCCCAGAGTGTTCGGGTTCGTGACCATGAATGCCGCCGTGTCCGCCGAGAGCGCGGCGCGCAGCGCCGCCGGATCGGTGCACCCCCGGGCGTCCGAGTGGATCGTGACGACGCGATAGCCGCAGAGGGCGGCGCTCGCGGGATTGGTGCCGTGGGAGGTATCCGGCACGATCACCGTCCGGGGCGACCGCCCGCGCTCGTCGTGGTAGCGACGGATCATCATGAGTGCCCCCAGCTCGCTTTGCGCCCCCGCGGCTGGCTGCAGGCTGACCCGCGCGAAGCCCGAGATCTCCGCGAGCCAGCGCTCCACTTCCCACAGCACGCCCAGCGCCCCCTGCACCAGCTCCTCGCCCCAGAGCGGATGCGCCCCGGTCACCGTCGGAAGCGCCGCCAGCTCCTCGTTGATGCGCGGGTTGTACTTCATGGTGCACGAGCCGAGGGGGTAGAAATGCGTGTCGATACCCGCGTTCCGCTGCGACAGACGCGTGAAGTGCCGGACGGCGTCGAGTTCCGAGATCTCCGGGAGCGGGGGCGCGGCCGGCCGGATCGCCTCCGCGGGCCAGCCCGCCGCCGCCGGATCGAACCGGTCCCCGTCGCCGGGCGCGTAGCGGCCCGCCCGCTCGGCGGGCAGTTCGAAGAGCAACGGCTCGTCGTGGATCATCGGCCCGCCCCGACGGCGGCGCCGCGCGCAAGGCGCGCGAGCGACTCGCTCAGCGCACGAGCCAGGGCCGCGATATCCTCCGGCCGCTTCGTC
>CAYHEI010000455.1:0-3052 GCA_964355385.1 uncultured bacterium
GACTCGTCGGGATGCAGGCCGAGCAGTCCCGCCGCGTTGGCCGACCGCCCGTCGGGGCCCAGGATCTCGAGCGAAAGCGCCTCGTCCCGGCGGCGGGCCGTGACCCAGCTCCGGGGCACGACGCGCGCGACGCGGTCGAGCGCCGAGGTCAGGTACTCGACCACGGGCGGCTGGAGCACCTGCCACTCGTTCTCGCGCACGAGCGCGCCCGCGTACGGGGGCACCCCCTTGCGCGGCATCCGAAAGAACCCGATCTCGCTGCTCATCGAGACCATGGAGAGCACGGTGAAGGTGAGCACCACCACCGTGCTGACGGTGAGCGCGGTCCGCAGCGGCCGGCGACGCAGGTTCGAGAGGCCCAGGACGAGCGCGGCGACCGTGGCGCTGATCCGGCCCACGTCCACCGCCTCGTAATCGCCCCGTTCTCCCTTCATGCGGCGCAGCTCGCGCTGGAACTTGGAGACGATGATCGCGAGGACGATCAGACCGAGCGCCAGGATGATGAAGGCCAGGAAGATGATCACGGGATTCGACGAGATCTGGAAGGCCGGGTGCACCTGCCGCAGCGCCAGGAAACCGACGAGGAAGATCCCGGCCACGGCCAGGAGCTGGCGCTTGAGGGACGCGAACGTGAACAGCAGCCGCTCCATGCAGAACGCGAACGGGAGCAGGAGCAGGCAGTAGAAGACCACGGTGCGGACCAGGTCGTTGGCGGTGGCGTTGACCTCCGGGTACGCGCGCGCCTCCAACCCCCAGGCGCGGCGCGCGGCGGACAGGAACGTCCCGTAGCGGCGGGCGGCCCAGGCCCCGCGGGCCTCGCGCAGCGCGGCCCCCGCCTCCTCGTGCAGCGACTCGAGCCGGTGGTTGCGCACGTGGTAGCGCCGCAACGCGGCCCCGCGCGCCTCGTCCAGCAGCCACATGTCCTTCGCGCCCTCGTAGGGCGCGCGGCGGACCACGCCGAGCGAGACGGGGTAGCCCGTCCCCTGCGCCGCCTCGAGCGCGAGGCCGTCCCGCGCGGTCCCGAGCAACCCCTCGTCCGCGCCCGTGAAGATGCCGCGCACGCCGAACACGCCGCGCGAGAGGATCGCCTTCACGCGCGCCCCGGCCTCCGCAGGGGCGAAGACGACGACCGCCGGGGTGAAGCCCTCCTGCGCGGTGCTCTGGCCTCCCATGATCTGGAAGCCGAAGTTCATGAACGGCTGGTCCCGGCCGTCGAGGACCGTCAGCGTGTCCAGGAAACGGAGCTGCCGCGGGTCCACCGGCTCGAGGAAGGTGAGCGAGCGCGCCCGGAAGAGAACCTGCAGCGTTCCCTTCTCGCGGTCGGTGAAGTCCACGCGCGTGCTGAACTGCCCGCCCGTGATCGGCCCCGTGTCGGGCGCCATGGCGATCCGACCGTCCGCGTCGAACGCCCAGCCCTCCACGGTGCAGCCCACCCATTTCCACCACTCGCGGAGGCGCAGGATCGGGACCCGGAAGGTCCCCGTTTCGGTGAGCGTGAGCGTGCGCGGGTCGTCGTCCCGGCTCAGCCACGCGTGCAGGCCGCGCACCGGGCCGTAGGTCTTGCGCTCGCCCCAGCCGGAGCGGACCGTCATGAGCGCGCCCGCGACGGGCTTGTTCGGCAGGCCCGTCACCGTGCGCTCGAACTCGTGGACCTCCCCGTTCAAGGCGCGGCCGGTGTCGGGCAGTTCGAGCTTCATCGAGGCGAAGAATTCGGGGTCCGCCAGCGCCGCGGTGAGCAGCTCCCGCACCGTCTCGATCTGCCGGTCCAGCGCCGCGCGGTCCACCCGCTCGGGGGTGTCGAGCGGCGTGTCCACCCGCATCCGCGCGTCGAACGGCGTGGCGAACGTCAGCCCCGGCGTTCCCGTCGCGGTGGCGGCCTCGGCATCGAACGCGGCGTAGTAGCCGAGCAGATCCTTCCACGCGCGGGTCGGCGGCGAGACGCCGTTGAGGTAGCGCGACGCGGCGCCCGCGCCCCACAGCTTCGCGGCGTGCGCGTCGAGGAGCCGCGCCGGACCCGCGAGCGCGTTCTGCGCGAGCAGGTTGGTCTCCCAGGCCGTGTACAGCGTGCCCTGCGAGAACGACGCCACCCGGCTGTCGCCGCTCGTGAGGTCGAGCCCCACGAAGTAGTTCGCCGCGATGCGCTCCGAGGCGGTGATCGAACGGGTGAACACCTTCTCGTGCCGCAGATGCCGGGCCAGGAATTCGTGCGAGCCGGAGAGCACGTGGCCGTGGCCCGAGGTCGCCAGGAAGAACAGGGACGGCAGCGGGCGGTTCGTTCCAAATTGCCGCGCGAGCTCCAGCAGGCAGGCGAGCCCGCCGGCCTCCTCGGCGGCGGGCGCCAGCGCGGGCACCACGGACATCCCGTCCGTGTACCCTTGGAGAATGACGCGGCGGTCCTTCCAGCGCGGCGCCTCCTTCGTGCCGCCCGGGAAGGCGTCGGCGGAGCCGTCGAGCTCTCCCATGACGTTCTCGGTCCGGATCTCCTTCCACGACACCCGTGACGTGAGCGTCACGCGAGGGGTGCGCGCCGCGGCGGCCAGCAGCGCCTCCGCGGCCGGCGGGTCCGCCCAGAACCGCGGCAGGTCGGCCGCCACGCCCAGGAACAGATCCTCGGCCTCCTCCCGCGTGAACGCGGCCCCGGCGGGGGGCAGGAACACCACCGCGGCGGCGCCGAGCACGAACGGCGTGGTCCAGCCCTGGGGGCCGCCCGCGCACGGCAGCCGGACCAGCGCGATCGCGCCCGCGACCTCGCGTCCATCCAGCGCCGCGGCCTCGCCGGGGCCCGCCGCGAGCAGCGGGCCGGTGAGCCCGCCGCGCGGGGTGCGCGGCAGCTGCACGTGGTTCGGCCACAGGGCGTGCAGCCGCGTGCGGGGCAGCCCGGGGCCGGAGAGCTCCACGCCGTCCTCGACGGGCGCGACCACCGTGAACGACACCCGGCGCACGCGGGCGAGCCCGAAGGCGCGGAAGGCGCGCTCGACCACGTCCAACACGGCAAGAAGACCCGGGGTCCCGAGGTAGCGGGTGGGCGCGCCCGCGAGTTTGAGCAGCCAGA
>CAYHEI010000456.1:0-3045 GCA_964355385.1 uncultured bacterium
AGGGCCGGCGGCTGCCCGGCTGGAACGACCCCGAGTTCTGTCTCGGTGGCTCCATCCAGCCGGAGGACATGATAGGACTTGATGGTTGCGGGACCGGAGTTCCACGTGGTCCGGACGCTGGTGGATGACGCGGGAAGGGCGGCCACGCCCGTCGGTGGTTGCGGAGGCCCGGCGACGAGCGTGATGGTGTAGGTCTTGGCCGCCTCATGGTTGCCGACATTGTCCGCGCTGGAGAAGGCGAGGGCGTGTGTGCCCGCGCCTTGGATCGTGAAGGTGCCGCCGTCGGACGTCAGGGCGACGCCGCCATCCAGCGCCACGGTCAAAGCGCCCTTCACCCCCGCCCCGGCATCGGACGCTTGGAGCGAAAAGCTCCAGGGCTCGGCCGCGAAATGCTGGCCGCCGCTGTCCGTGACGGGGGACGCGGGCGTGAGCGTGGTCGTGGGCGCCGTCGCATCCACGCTGTAGGTTTGGGGCGACGAAGGCGCGCCTTCGTTTCTCACGTTGTCATATCCCTTCACCACGAGCGACACCAGCCGGCCGGAACCGCCGAGGGTGAACGGGGACAACCTCGTGGTGAACGTGACACCACCGTTCTCGCTCAGCGCCTGCCAGTTGGGAACGCCGCTCCCCGCGTCCGCCGCGCCGATGGTGAACGGCGCGTCGGCCGCCACGAAACCGCCGGACACACGGCTCAAGTCGACGCTCAGCAGGGCCGAGGGCGGGATAGTGTCCTTGAAGAGCGTGGCGGTACGTTCGGTGGACGACTCGTTCGCGATCCGAAACACGAGAATGTCGGCCTGGTCCGCTTCCAGCTCCCCCACCACGACGGGCGTGGTCGCCGGCTGGAACCCGGCGTCCGGGTAGACCACGGCGCCGCCCGGCCGGACGATCCGGTATTCGACCGCCACCGGCAAGGCGGGGTCCACCGTGCCCACCAGTTTGACCGGCACATCGCCGCGCAGATAGACCGTCGGTGGCTTCGGGTAGATGGACGTCCCCGGTTCAAGCACGAGCGCAAGTTGTGCCGGATTCGGGTCGAGCGTGAGGTCGTAGAGGGGAGCCACCCGGGCTTGCCTCACGTTGTCCTTGGCCATGTAGAGGATGGTTACGTGGGTGGGCACCGTGACGCCGGAGCCGATGGTGAAGACGTCGGAAGGATTCCTCGTCACGATCAGCGGCGCCGCAATGCCCGTGACGCTCGCAGTGATTTCCAACAAGCCGCTCCCGTCGTCGGACGCAGGCAACATGAAGGAGAATGGCGGCGAGGCGACGCGCTTACCGCCCACCAGGTACACGGTACTCACCGGGCTCACGCCCGGCGCGGCCGGCGCCCGCGAATCGAGAATGAACGACGCCGTCCGGTCCGCCTCGGCATTGCCGACCCGGTCGGTGGCGTGGAAGAGCACGTCGAAGGGCCCCTCGCCGATCGGTCCCCACGATCCGTTGAAGGTCGTCCAGGACTTCCCCGACACGGTGAAGGGGCCGCTGCCGGCCGCGCCCTGCCGAAACCGCCACGTCAGCGATTGGATGCCATCGGGCACGGCGCTCGTGGCAGTGAACGTGAACGCCACGTCACCGCGAACGTAGAGGCCGAAGGAGTGGTTCGCGTCAGATACCAGGGTGGATGACGGAGGGGTGGCGATAACCCGGAGCTCCTGCGTGAACTCTAGAGAAGTGTTGCCGAGAAGATCTTCAGCGTTGAACCTGAACAACTGCGCGCCCTCGCCGGTGAACGCGTCGAAGGTCGCGGGCAGGGTCGTTCTGGTCGCTCCGCTGGCGGTGACGCTGGCCACCCCGACTCCCGTGTCCGTGGCGCTCACGATGATGGGGTGCCCTGCCGCCAGGTAGAAGGCCGATCCGGAGGCATAGATGCCGGAGGCGGCAAGATTCAAGGCTGCGGACGGCGGGGAGTTGTCCGCGACCACGGCCAGGGTCAGAGGGGCGCTGCGGTTCCCCAGCGCGTCCTCGGCGATCGTGGTGAGCGTCGTCGGGCCGTCGGCAACCCCGGCGAAAGTGATTTGGCCGTCCTGCGGCACCGGGTCGAATGAGCCGCCGCCGGTGTTGTAGTTGTATGTGAGGCTCGCGACGCCCGAGGCGTCGGAGGCGGTGATCGTCACCAGGGTCGCCGCCTTCAGGTGCGTGACCCCGTTGCGCTCCACCTTCGGGCTGCCGACGGTAATCGCGATCCGTGGCGGCGTCTTGTCCAGCGTGATCCCGACCGGAACCGGCAGACTCTCCTGGCCAAAGGCGTCCACGGAGGCCAGCGAATACGTGAGCTGGTCGGGCAGGCCCGTAGGCGGGATCTCCGTGAATGAACGCGCGTCCGCGGTGAGGTCCGCGATGACCGCCAGCCCCCCGCCGAAGCCGGTCCTCCGCAGCCGGTAACCAGCGATCCTCTCCGTGGGGCTTGGCTGCCACGTCAGGACCACGCTTCTCTGGTCCGGCGACGACGACGCCAGATTCGTCGGGGGCTCCGGCGGCGCGCTGATGAACACGCCGAACCGGCATGCGACGTACCCGGTCGAGCCGCCATCACCCGCGCAGCTCACCGGGGTCAAGGCCCACACCTCATACGAGCCGTTCTGCAGGCCGGCGGCCGTCCCGCGCCACACCCGGCCGGAGGCCTCGAAGGCGCCCTCACTCGGAAACACCGCCCCATCCGAGGTCCGGATTACCTTTACGGCGGTCGAGGCGGTATCCATGGATCGGTCGAAGGCGACCGTCGCACTCGCCACCGTGTCGTGGATCTTCCCGTCCGTTCCGCTGAGCGGGCCCGCGCTCGTCCCGGCCGGGTCCACTTGGGGCCCCAGACTCGCCGACACCGGCGCGACGTACACGCTCCCCGTCACTCTGATCGCCGCCAAGTCGTACGAGCTCGCGGGATTCACTCCCCACCAGTTACGGGGGGCCTGGAACAACAGGGAACTTGACGTGTTCTGGAGATTCCAGGTCGTGTTTCCAAGTCCAGTGGTTCCGAAGTCGTTGGACTCCACGATCGTCCCGTTCTGCGCGCCGGTCAGCGCGACGCCGGTCGTGTTGTTCAGA
>CAYHEI010000457.1:0-3045 GCA_964355385.1 uncultured bacterium
GCCGGGCCGGGCGGCGGGGGGGGGGGGGGCGCGGGGGCCGTGGCCGGCTCCCGCGGCGCCGCGGGGGGGGGGGGGACGGGTGCTGGTCGCGCTGCGCGTCACGAACGGGGTGAAGCGGGGCCCGGGCGGTTTCGCGGGCGGGCCGGAGCCGGCCGTTCGTCTCGCGGGGGAGGCGCGCCTCCTGCTGCCCGCGCTGCCCGCGTGGCTGGACTACCTCGCCGCGGGCCGGCCCGACCTCCCCTGGCCGGCGTGGACCGCGGGCGCGGGCGCGACGTGGGCGGCCTTCGGTCCGCCCGGCGGGCGCCGCCAGGGCCGGGTCGGACCGCGCGGCCGGCTTGAGCCGGGGGAGCGCGACTTCGCCGTGTCCGCGTGGCTGTACGACCGGTCCGCCCGGAAATTCTTCGCGCCGGAATCGGGTCCGCCCGGGCCCTTCACCCTCGAGGATAAGATCCTTCCCATTCCGCTCGCCCGGGCGCGCGCGGGGCGCTTCAATCTGTACGCCCGTTCCTGGGCGCACGCGCTGGGCGAGTCCGGCGACGGCGGCCCGGTGACGCTCGGCATCGGCGAGATCACGGTCGAGAACGCGTCGGACCGCACTCGCGAGGCGGATCTCCTGCTCGCGGTCCACCCGTTCGGACCGGAGGGGCCTGAGCCGGGCGCCCCGGAGGGCATCCGCCCGATCGAGCGGATCGCCTACGACCCGTCTCTCCAATTGGTGCTGGTCAACGGGCGGCCCGGGCTGATCCTCGCGGGAGCGCCGGACGCCTTCGGCGCCACGGCGTTTGCCGCGCCCGGCGGCACGATCGCCCGGTTGATCGCGGACGGCGAGCTGCCGCCGTCGCTCGAGGCCGAGGACCCCGCGCTGCGGATGGCCTCGGCCGCCGCGGTGTACCATCTCCGCATCCAGCCGTTCGGCTCCCGCACGCAGACCTTCCGGGTTTTTCTGGAGGGACGCCCCGCGACGCTCACGCCCGAGCTCGCCGCGAGCATCCGGGAGGTGGATCGCAAGGGCAGCTGGAAGGCGGCGCGCGACGGGTGGTCGGGGCTGCTGAACGGCCGCGAGCGGCTCTGGCTCCGGCTGCCGGATAAGCGCGCGCAGGAGGCGTTCTACGCCTCGCTGGGCCATCTGCTCTGCGTCATGAACTCGCCCGAGGAACCGCGCCCGGATCCCCGCCGGCTCGCGGCCGCGCTCCTGCGCGCCGGTCACCCCGAGGCGGCCGCGCCGCTGTCCGTGGAACCGGCGGAGGCGTGGAGTCTCCCGGTTCCACCCGGGCCCTCGGCGCCGGCCGCCGATCCCGCGGCGGCGTGGCTGCGCGACGGCACCTACCGCCCCGCGGAGGCCCTGGAGCTGGCCCGGCGGGCCGCGAACGAGGGCGATGCGGAGTCCGCGGCCTGGAACCTGGGCTGGTGCCTCAAGCACCAGACCGCGCCCGGGGCGTACGCGTGGGCGGCGTCCGCCGATCCGGTCGCGTTCGCCTGGGCCGGCGGGCGGCTGCCGGACCCCGGGGCGGCGGCGTCGCTCGTGTGCCTGCTGCGCGACATGCTCGTGCGGGAGGAGGGGGACAGCCTGTTGATCACGGCGGGGATCCCGGCGGCGTGGGCGACGCCCGGGGGCCAGCTCGAGATCAAGATGGCGCCGACCCGGTTCGGCACGCTGCCGGGGTATTCCCTGGTCGCGAGCCCCGGCGGGCTCACGCTTCGTCTCTACCGGCCCGAGCAGCTCGCGCGGCAGGGCCGCGGCCCGGTGCTCGATCCCGCGCAAGTGGCCCGTCCGCCCGGCGGCCTCCGCTGGCGCGTTCCCGGAACGCGCCGCATCCGCGCGCTGGCCGTGGACGGGGGCCGGGTGCGCACCCTGCCGGCCGACCGGTGGGTCGCGCTTCCCGAGGGCGCGCGAAAAGTGAGCGTGTCGTGGTGATTGTGCGCCCCCCCGCCTTTCCCGCGTCAGTTGACCGGGAGTCGCCCCGCTTCTAGACTGAAGCGGGGAGCTGCTCGAGGAGGAGGATGAAAGCCCGCGGGGTATCCATCTTGAGGACGTGCGTCGCGACGTTCCTGCTCTCGCCGTTCCTGGCGCCCGCGGCGCGCGCGTGCCTCGCCGACGTGGGTTATCGTGGCGGCCCGTCCATGGTGTACCTCTTCCCGAACTGGAAGATGGTGAACCTCGTGGACTTCGACACCGTCTGGGGGGACGGCACGTACTGCGGCGCCGGGTTCATCGACGCCACGCTCAAGGGCCTCACCATCTTCAACTACGGGACCGCCGACGGCGCGACGGACATCGCGAAGCTGTACTTCTGCCTCGGCTGCTCGCGCAACAACAACGGCGACTGCACGCTGGCCCCGACGCAGCTCACGTATGCGGGGTTGTACGCCGACGGCGCGGGGAATGACCGCCCGGCGTGGACCTGGGCCGGCACGATGGCGGCGAACGCCGATCCGTGCAACGGGGGGCCGAGCGGCTGCGCGTGCATCTTCGCGATGCACCTCTATGCCGACATCGGGTCGTGCCCCAAGAACAACGCGACCGTGCAGCTCGGTCCTGGATACAACGCCCTCAACTACGGCGGCGTGAGCGACGCCCTCGGCTGGTTCGCGCCGTACACCGACACCATGGACCCCAACGCCAAAGTCATCGTGTACACCGTGAAGGAGGCCGACAAGACCTCCGCCGCGCCGGGGGACACGATCAACTACACGATCTACTACGGCTTGCCGGGGACGGCGAACGTCTCCAACGTGATCGTGTTCGACACCATGCCGCCCTATACCCACCTCGTCAACGGCAGCGCCAACGTCGTCCCCGATCCGGGCTGGGACCCCGATCCTGGTCCGCCCCTCCTTCTGCAGTAGACGCGGCCGGGGGGGGCCAGCCCGACCACGAACGCCCCGAGCTCCGCGATCACCTTCCAGCTCACCATCGACTGGGGCAACGGCGAGGCGTTCGAACCGGGCTCCGGCGACATCGGCGCGCCGGAGGGGATCCGGCTGGACAACCGGGCGCAGGACACCTGGGTGGGGGCCAATTGCGCGCTCACGAGATCGGAAGAG
>CAYHEI010000458.1:0-3045 GCA_964355385.1 uncultured bacterium
TTTGGGCCAGGCGGGATCGCTGGCCATGACCAGGGGCAGCGTGACACCTCCGCGGCCCCGGCGCGGCCAGGGCAGACCCACGAGTTGGGGGCCGGGGGGGGGCCAACGCGGGGGGCGGCGACGCCGGGAAGCGGCGAAACACGCGCGGCCGCCGGCCCCGCGGCCCGCGCAACCTCGACCGGGCCTTCCGGGCGGCGCACGCGGCCGAGCCGGCCGCGCGGCTCTACTACAACGACTACGGGGCGGAGGCGGTGAACCGGAAGTCCGACGCGATCCTCCGGCTCGCGGAGGGACTCCTGCGCCGCGGCGTGCCGCTGCACGGCATCGGCCTGCAGGCGCACCTGACGCTGGCCGCGCTCCCGAACTGGCGGAGCGTGGGGCGGAACCTCGCCCGCCTCGCCCGCCTCGGGCTGGCCTGCCAGTTCACCGAGGTGGACGTGCGCATCCCCAAGCCCGTCACGGCCGCGAAGCTGCGGGCCCAGGCGGACGCCTACCGGCGGCTGGTGGACGCGGCCCGCGCCGCGGGGAACTGCGCCGGGATCGTGCTCTGGGGGTTCAGCGACCGCTGGTCGTGGGTCCCGGGCTTCTTCCGCGGGGACGACGCCGCGCTCGTGTTCGACCGGCGCAACCGGCCCAAGCCCGCCTACCGCGCGCTGCGCGCCGCCCTCGCGCGCCCTCGCTGATCGGGAAGCCATGAGCGGGGCGGCGATCGTGGTCGAGAACCTGACCAAGACTTACCGGGGCGGGAGCGTGCGCGCGTTGGACGGGGTGTCGTTGGAGGTTCGCCGCGGCGAGGTCCTGGGGATCATCGGGCCCAACGGCGCCGGCAAGACGACGCTCATGGGCTGCCTCCTGGGGTTCCTCCACCCGGAATCCGGGACGGTCGCGGTGGAGGGGCGGTCGCCGGACGATCTTTCCATTCGCGCCGTCACGGGATACCTCCCGGAACGGCTCATGTTCGACCGCTGGATGACCGGACGCCAATTCCTCCGTCATCACCACGCGCTGGCGCGGCTGGACCCGGGCGAGCGCGAGCGCGAGACCGGCGGACTCCTGGATCGGGTTGGTTTGGATGCGGAGGCGGCGGACAAGACGGTGAAGAAATACTCCCGGGGGATGCTGCAGCGCCTGGGTCTCGCGCAGGCGCTGCTGGGCGGCCCGCTCCTGCTGTATCTGGACGAGCCCACCTCCGGCATGGATCCCGTGGGCGCCTCCATGGTGCGGGAGCTTCTGGGCGCGATCCGCGCCACGGGCTCCACCATCGTGCTCAACTCCCACCAGCTCGATCAGGTGGAGCGGGTGTGCGACCGCGTCGCGTTCGTCCGCGCGGGGCGCGTGGAGGCGGTGGAGGTGACGGAGGCGGGCGCGGCCGCGCGGCGCCGTATCATGGTCCGGATCGGGCAGGGCCGGTCCGGTCGTGCTCCCAGCCGGGCCGGACTCGCCGCGATCGCGAAACGCGCGGGCGCCGTTCTCGTGGACGTGAGCGAGCGGGAGGCCCGCTTCGAGGTGGCGGACGACGAGGGGGCGGCGAAGCTGCTTGCGCTGCTCGTGCGCGCGCGCGTGAAGGTGGTCGAGGCCACGGCCGAGGAGGGCCGTCTCGAACGGCTGTTCTTCGAGCGCGGTCCTCGGGGGCGCTGAGTGAACCGCGAGATCGTCCTCTCGACGCTGCGCGAGCGGCTCGCCGTCCCGGCGCGACTGTTCCCCCTCCTGATGCTCTTCCTGCTGCCGCTGATGTACGCCTATCTGCCGGTCGACGTCGAGCAGCCGCTCGGTCCCTTCCTGCAGGCGATGCTCATCTGGACGCTGGGCGCGGGGATCGTGGGGGAGGATGCCTCCTCCGGGGTGATGCTGCTCGTGTTCGCCCGGCCCATTCGCCGTTCCGAGTACGTCTTCAGCAAGTGGGCCGCGCTGGCCGTCGCGGCGGCTGTCTTTCTCGTCTCCCAGGACGCGGCCTACGCCGCGATCAGGATGTGGCGGGGGCGTGAGATGCAGGCGGCGGCCGTCCTTGCCCGGATGCTCGAGCACCTCACGCTCGCGGCGGGGGCGTCGGCGGTGCTCGTCCTCTTCTCCTGCCTGATTCAGGGGTCGAAGGAGATCACCGGCATCATGATCGCGTGGTTCGCGACCTGGGTGCTGCGGATCGTCGGGCAGGTCTGGGCGTGGCCGGTCGCGACGGCCGTCGGGGAGGAGCTGAGCGCGTCCATCCTGCCCTCGTTCAGCCCCGTCGCGGCGTTTGCGGGCGATCCCGCGGCGCTGGGCGCGGTGGCGGCGTGGGCGTCCACGCTGGTGCTGGCGCTCGGCGTCGCGGTGTTCGTGCTCAGTCGCAAGGAGCTGTCGTATGCCGCGAGCTGATGCGCCTCCCGGAGCGGGACGCGATCTGCCGTCGTGGCTGATCCCCGCGGCTGGGTGCCTGCTCGCCCTCCGGCTCGGCGTCGCGACCGCCCAGCGCCTGCATCCGCCGCGGACGCCTGATCTGGTGGCGTGGACGGTCGTCGGGGAGGCGGAAGCGCGGGCGAAGGCCTCCGGCAAGCCGTTGCTCTACGAGTTCTCCGCGGAGTGGTGCGGCCCGTGCAAGATCATGCAGCGGGAAGTCTTCGCGAACGCCAAGTCCGCCGAATTGATCAACGCGCGGTACATTCCCGTGCGAATTCTCGACACCGATCGCTCCGTGCCCGGTGGGCCCGATCTGAACGCGCTGCGGCTGCGGTTCGGCATCACCGCGTACCCGACGCTGGTGGTGGTACGTCCCGGTGGGGCGTTCGAGCAGAGCCGTGGATACGGCGGCGCCGCTCCGACGATAGCCTGGCTGACGGCGCAGGCGACCGGACCGGGCGGTCAGACGCGGAGGAAGATCGAGCGGCGGTAGAGGAAACGGGCGAGCAGGCAGAGCAGGACGAGCGGCAGGAACGCCGCAACGAGTCCTGCGGAGGGGCCGAGCGCCGCGGCCAACCCGCCGCCCGAGAGGCGCGTCGAGACCGAGCCGAAGAGGCCGAGGTTCTCGAGCAGGTAGATCAGGATGGCGTTCGCGCCGCCCCAGACGAAGGG
>CAYHEI010000459.1:0-3023 GCA_964355385.1 uncultured bacterium
TGGTCCTACTTTTTGGTCGGCCGCCCCGCCACCCAATCGGGGGGGGGCGCCCCGGCCCCCCCCCGGGGGGGGGGGGGCCCCGCCGCGCCGGCCCCCCACGACATGCCGCCCAGACTCATGCGACCCTCCCATTCGTGCCCACATGGTGTTTTCTCTGCCAGGCGGGGGGAAGATGCAGGGCCTCCCGGTACTTGGTGATGGTTCGGCGGGCGATCGCCACCCCTTCCCGGCGCATCCGCTCCGCGAGCGCCTCGTCGGACAGGGGGTCCGCCGCGCTCTCGTCCTCGATCAGGCCGCGGATGCGCTCCCGGACCGCGGCGGCGGAGGTGCCGTTGGCGGAGGAAGACGGCAGCCGGTTGGAGAAGAAATCGCGGAGCGCGAACACCCCGCGCGGGGTGTTCACGTACTTGTTCGCGACGACCCGGCTCACGGTGGACTCGTGGACGCCGATGGCGTCCGCCACCTCGCGCAGCGTGAGCGCCTTCAAGGCCCCCGCGCCGCGATCCAGGAAGTCCCGCTGCAACTTCACGATGTGGTCCAGCGTGCGGAAGAGCGTGACCCGGCGCTGCTCGATGCCGCGCACCAGCATGAGCGCGGCGCGGAAGCGCTCTTGCAGGTACCGGCGCTCCTCCTCGCCGAGCGCCGCGCGATTCGCGAGCATCTCCCGGTACGACGCGCTGAGACGCAGCGGGGGGACGCCGTTGTCGTTGAGGCTCACGACGTAGTCGTCGCCGATCTTCTCCACCCGTGCGTCGGGAAAGACCGCGGGGGGCAGGTCCGCGAACTGGCGGCCGGGCTTGGGGTCGCACGACCGGATCAGCTTCACGGCCTCGGCCAGCTCCTCCGCGGTCACGCCGAGCTCCTTCGCCAGCGCGGGGTTGCCGCCGTCGCTCGCGAAACGCTCGAGCTGCTCCAAGTGCCCGCCGACCACCCGGCGCGCGAGCGGCGCCGCGCCCCCGGTCTCGGGGAGCTGGAGCAGGAGGCACTCTTTGAGATCGCGCGCGCCGACGCCGGGGGGATCGAGCGACTGCACGAGCCGCAGCGCGCGCTCGAGCCGCTCGGGGGTGACGGCCTCGGACGCGGCGAGCTCGGCCAGCGGAGCGGCCAGCCAGCCGTTGTCGTCGAGGTTGCCGACCAGGAAGAGCGCCAGCTTCGCGTCCTCGGGGTCCAGCTCGAGCAGGGCGAGCTGCGCGAGCAGGAAGTCCTCGAGGGTCTGCGCGGCGATCATCCGCCCCTCCTGCGCCGATTCGCGCTCCTCCTCGCGGTCCCGGTCGCGGTACTCGGGCGGGCCCGCCTCGGCGGCGAGCGCGAGCCAGGAGTCCATGCCCTCCTCGCTGGCGGGGTCGGCGGGCTTCTCGGTCTTGGTTTCGACCGGGGATTCCTCGATCGTCTCCTCGAGCAGCGGATTGGTTTCGAGTTCCTGGCGGACGAGGTCGACGAGATCGAGGGTGGGGAGCTGGAGGAGCTTGATCACTTGCTGAAGCTGGGGCGTCATCACCAACTTTTGGCTCTGCTTGAGCCGCAGCGAGTGGGACATTTCCATGACGCGCGCACCTCCCCCGTGATCCTGCTGTCATGCTAGGCCCGCGCGGGACCCAAGTCAAGCGGAATTGATGTACCATACGGCGATGGCGGACGGAATTTCCGCGGCGATCGACGAGCTGCTGCTCACGGGCAGCGTCCCGCCGGTGCGCGCGGTCGAAACGCTCGTCGCCGTGGGCGCGCCGGCCGTTTCGCCTCTCGTGCAACTGCTGGAAGACATCGATCCCGACGACGACGACTGGTCGCCGCTCTGGGCGGCGACCGCGCTCGGGGAGCTGCGGAGCGCGGACGCGGTTCCCGCGCTGCTCCGTCTGCTCGCGCTGCCCGAGGGCGACGTGCTCGCGGAGGCCGCGGTCGAGGCGCTCGCCAAGATCGGGGTCCCGGCGCTCCCGGCGTTGCTGCCCTTCACGCGGAACGCGCGGGAGTGGGAGACCCGGCACTACGGCTACACGGCGATCGGGCTGATCCCCTCCGACGAATCGCTCCGGTTCCTGATCGGCGCGCTCGACGCCGACGCGATGCTCTGGAGCTCGATCGCGATGGCGCTGGGCGAGCTGGGCGACCGCCGGGCGCTGCCGGCCCTGGCGGCCCTCGTGGCGCGGTGCGACGCCCGGGAGGCCCCGGCGGTGAAGGAGTCGATCGCGATCCTGGAGGGACGCCAGCCGCCGTACCCGAGCCCGCTGGCCGAGCCGTGGGACGAGAAGTTCCGCGGCATTGCCGCGGAGGCGGGATGAGAGCGGTTCAGCGCAGTGGAGCCAACGCGCTGATCCTGGCGTCCAGCTCGCCCCGGCGGATCGAGCTGCTGGCCCACTTGGGGCTGCCCTTCCGGGTGCTGCACGTGCATTTCCGCGAGGTCCTGCCCTCGCTGCCGCCGCTCGAGGCGGCCCGGCTCCTGGCGTGGCGCAAGGCGGAGACCGCGCGGCGGGGCCTCTCCGCGGGGATCGTCGTGACCGCGGACACGGTGGTCGCGCTGGGCGACACGCTGTTCGGCAAGCCCAAGTCCCCGGCGGACGCCCGCGCCCAGCTCGCGCAGCTCTCCGGCCGCGCGCACGAGGTGATCACCGCGATCGCGCTGGTGGACGCCCGGACGCACTGGGGGATGCTCGCGTCGGAGCGCTCGGTGGTGACGATGCGCAAGCTCACGCGGAAGGAGATCGCGGACTACGTCGCGACGGGCGAACCGCTGGACAAGGCCGGGTCGTACGCGATCCAGGGGCGGCAGGGCCGGCGGCTGGTGGCGGGGATCCGGGGGGACTACTTCAACGTGGTGGGGCTCCCGCTCAAGCTGCTGGCCGCGCTGGCGGTCCGGTTCGGCCTCGCGCTCCCCCGCGCCCGCATCGCCGCGCTGTACCGTAACCCGCCGGCGCTCTGACGGCGGAGCCCACTCTCGCCGTCGCGCTCACCTGCGCCGACGGGCGTATGTGGCGGCCCAGGCGCGCATCCGCATCGACGCGACTCCCTGTTCCGCAAGGGCTCGCGGG
>CAYHEI010000460.1:0-3015 GCA_964355385.1 uncultured bacterium
CGACGGGACAGGAGACGCTCGACGGCAAGGTCGTCGGGTTCTCCGCCGATCCGCGGCTCGCGGACTTCACGCTCGTGCCCCAGCTCACGGATCCGTCGGGCCTGCCGGACCTCTTCCCTTTCACGCTCACGCCCGACTCGCCGTGCCGCGGCCGGGGGCTCGATCTCAAGGGGCGGTTCGGGATCGATCCCGGGCCGCGCGACTTCTACGGCGATCCGGCGGTGCGCAGCGGTGCCTGCGACATCGGGGCGGACGAGGCGGGGTGAACCGAGGAGCCCCGCGAAGGGGGCGTCAACCGCCCAGGGCGGCGAGCAGCTCCCGGTAGCTCTTGAGGTCGTTGACCGGGATCCAGGAACCGGCCGGCACGTACGCGATCGCGAGCTTCCCGCGCCGCGCGAGGGCGGGAAGGATCACGGACTCGAAATCCACGCGCCGCCCCCGGGGAATCAGCTTCCGGAAGAGCGGGATCGCCCCGGGTTCGAAGATCGTCACGCCGATGTGCGTGACGTACGGGACGAAGGGGTACATGACCGCGCCGCGCGCCAGGCCGTCGCGACGGAGGGTGAACGCGGAATACGCGTAGCGCGTACCCGGAACGCAGACCGCGGTGGCGAGCGCGCCGCGCCGCGCGCACGCCCGGTGCTTGACCAGGACGCGGCCGACGAACGTCCGGTCGATCCCCACGATCTGATCGTCGGGATTGTGGACGATGAAGGGACGATCCGCGGGAATCAGGCCGCGGTCGAGCGCCAGACGGATCGCCCCGCCCTTGCCGACGGGCCGCCCCGGGTCGCGCGAGATCGCGACGGAGACTCCCCGGCGGATGGCGGGGGCGAGCGCGCGCAACACGGAACCCGGGCGATGGAAGACGAGCGCCACGGCCCGGCACATGCCCGCGCGCTCGTACATCCCGAACGTGCGCCCGATCAGGCTCGTCCGCCCCACGCGCACCGCCGCCTTGTTGCGTCCCGCGGCCCCGGCAAGCTCGGCCAGGCGCTCGCCTCTTCCCCCCGCGGGCAGGACGATCGTGACCGCCGCCGCCCCCTTCACGGCTGCAGCGCCCTCAGGGGCGCCATTGCTCGTATTCTTCGTCGTGGACGGGCGGCCAGGGCACCCTCACCTTCGAGAAGTTGAACTCCATCGGGGCGACCCGCAGCGGGTTGCCGTACCGGGACGCCCGGGTCACGATCTCGAACGAGAGCTGGAGCCGGTGCTCCTTGCCGCGGGGCGGCGCGAGCCACCGCCAGAGGTTGTGCGCGAACCAGACGACGGTGCCGCCCTCGACGGCCAGAAGCATCCTCCCTGCACGGGGGAAGGGCTTATCTCCCTCGTTCCACCGTTTGAGAATCACGTTGGGCCGCACGACATCCGCCGTGATCAGCGCGATCCCGGCCACGGACATCCACCCTACGAGATCCTTCGTGCGCTCGGGGTCGGCCCGGCGCAGCGTGTGGCGCTCGTCCCGGAAGGCCACGTACCCCGTGTGTTCCCCCCGGGGCGGGACCAGGCCGCCCGTGAAGATGGTCTCGACGACCGATTTCTCCTTGGCATCCCGCTTGCGCAACGCTTCCAGCTGCGGGCCCCACGTGACGGGCGTGCCGAGCGCGACCGTGACCCGGCCCATCCAGTAGTCGGTCAGCTCCTGCGCCGTGACGGGCTGGAGGGTCGTCCCCGTCTCGTCGCGCAGCGACATCCGCGCCGGATCCGCGAAGACGTCGTACTCGGACTCGTTGCGGACCGTGAGCCGGAAGACGATGAAACGCGCGAGCGCCCCGGGCGGACGGCGGAGGAACGGGTTGCCGGTCGTGCGCTCGACGCCGGGGAGGCGGAACGCGTCGTCCATTTCACTCTCGCGCATGTAGCGCACGACCGTGCGGACGTCGTTCTGCCAGGACACGATGACGTTGGAGCCGTCCATCTGCTGATCCGGATGCGCCGTGAAGGGACGGACGTCCACGATGCGCCCCGCGCATCCCGCGCCACCCGCCATGACCAGCCACACCGCGGCGCGGACCCCGAGCCCGGCGCGGGGCCGGAGGCTTACCACGGCCGGACCGTCAGCGGCTCGAAGCCGTAGGTCCGCCACAGCCACGCGGCGACCCCGAGCGCCAGGATGACCAGGAGGACGGCGTGCGCGCGCTTCGCGCCGGGGTCCGTCATCCGGAGTGTTCCGTCATGGCGCGCGCCAGCCCGTGTTCCGCCGCGACGCGCAGCGCGGCCGCGGCGCCGTCCAGCGCGCGCTCCGCGGTCTCCCGTTCCGCCTCCGCGAAGATTCCGAGAACCCAGTCCGTGACGTCGTCGCGGCGGACGGAGCCGTCGGCCGGGAGGAGGGGCGGACGCCCGATCCCGATCTTGAGGCGAGGGAAGCTTCCCGTGCCGAGCGCGGCGATGACGGAGACCAGCCCACGGTGTCCCCCCGAGGCGCCCCGGGTGCGGAACCGGAGCGTTCCGAGCGGGAGGTCGAGGTCGTCGCTCACGAGCAGCGGGGGGGCGGCGTCGAAGCGCGCCGCGAGACGCGCGACGGGGGGACCGGACTCGTTCATGAAGGCGTCGGGCACGGCAAGCGCCAGTCCGGGCCGGCGGCCGAGCCAAGCGGGGTACTCGGGGGCGTGGCGGAGGCGCATATCCAGAAGCCTGGCGAGCCGCCGGACCGCTTCGGCTCCGGCATTGTGGCGGGTTCCGTCGTATCGGGCACCCGGGTTTCCAAGTCCAATGATAAGTGTGAAAGCGCTTCCGCTGCGCGGAAGCGCCGTGTCGTCGCCACGGCCGGTGGCCATGGCTCAGCCACGGCCGCCGCGGGCTCGCTCACGCTCGCCCGATTCCACGTGTCCCTATTTCTTCTTCTCTTTCGCGGCCTCTTTCACTTCGGCCTTCTCGGTCTGGCGCTTGCCCTTCTCCTCGTTCTTCTTGAGGCTGCGGAAGTCGCGGTCCTTCTATAAGATGAAATCGGGATGGTCGAAGACAATACAACCCGGGGCCGCCCCCCCCCACGCACCCGGGGGCGGGCGCAAAGCC
>CAYHEI010000461.1:0-3013 GCA_964355385.1 uncultured bacterium
ATAGATAAGAGATATTCAAGAGGGCTTGACGGTATTGAAGATTACTCACATATCATTGTTGTCTATTGGATGGACAAAGAAGCCGAATGTCATCTGAAACATCACCCTCAAGGACGAGCAGGACTTCCTCAACGCGGCGTTCTTCAAGGGGGCCAACCGCAAGGCCAAGTTCACGCCCGAGGACGGGATGGAAGTCGTCGCCTTCGGCCGGCTCTCGCTCTTCCGCAGCCGCTGCCAGATCATCGTGGAGCACCTCGAGCAGGCCGGTTTGGGGGCGCTGCAGCAGCGGATCGAGCAGCTCAAGAAGAAGCTCGAGGCCGAGGGACTCTTCGCCGAGGAGCGCAAGCGGCCGATCCCGGCGTTTCCGCACCGGATCGCGCTGGTGACGTCGGCGGAGGGGGCCGCGGTGCGCGACTTTCTGAAAGTCACGCGCCGGCGCTTTCCGGGGCAGCACATCACGCTGTTTCCCGTGCTGGTGCAAGGCGACGAGGCGCCCGGGCAGATCGTCGAGGCGATCGCGGACGCGAACGCCATGGGGGGCTTCGACGTGCTGGTGACCTGCCGCGGCGGCGGTTCGCTGGAGGACCTCATGGCGTTCAACGACGAGGGCGTGGCGCGGGCGATCGCGGCGTCGGAGATTCCGGTGATCAACGGCGTGGGGCACGAACCGGACGTGACGATCGCCGATTTCGTGGCGGACCGGCGGGCCGCGACGCCCTCGCAGGCCGCCGAGCTGGTCACGCCCGACCGGACGGATCTCGCGCGAGAGCTGCGCGAGGCGCGGGGGCGGCTGGAACGCGGGCTCCGGGGCGCCGTCGAGGAAATGGCCCAGGCGCTCGACGAGGCGCGCGAGGGGCTCGCGGACGCCGCGCGCGACCTGCTGCGCGGGCTGGGGGACGCGCTTCGCGACTTCGCGACCCGGGTGCGCGCGTCCTCCCCGGCGCAGGTGCTGACCCGGCAACGCCAGCTCATGGAACAGCTCGCGAGCCGGCTGGGGACGGGCGCGGCGCGGCGGCTCTCCGACGCCCGGCAGCGGTTCCAGGCGCTGCGGGGGCGGCTGGCCGCGCTGTCGCCGCTCGCGGTGCTGAACCGCGGTTACGCGATCGCGTTCGCGCTTCCCGGCGGCGAGGTACTCAAGGACGCCTCGCGCACGGCGCCGGGTCGTGAGATCGAAGTGCGGCTGTCACGCGGATCTGTTCGTGGAACGGTCAAGGAGACTTTGGAGCCGAGCGGGAGCGAGGCGACCGCGAAGCGCGCGGCTTAGCCGTGCGCGGAGCGGCCTTGCGAACAAGGAGAGGATGAGTGAAGGAAGAAATGAAGTTCGAAAAGGCCCTCACCGAGCTGCGGGGCATCGTGGAGAAGCTCGAGCGCGGCGAGCTGGAGCTGGACGAGTCGCTGAAGCTGTTCGAGCGCGGCGTGGGGCTCATCGCTTCGTGCTCGGCCCGGCTCGACGACGCGCAGCGGCGCGTGGACGTCGCG
Source organism: uncultured bacterium (assembly GCA_964355385.1). GTDB lineage: Bacteria > Oederibacteriota > CAKKQC01 > CAKKQC01 > CAKKQC01 > CAYHEI01. Next base: position 1,480 of record CAYHEI010000461.1, read on the forward strand.
CTGAAGAAGAAAGACGGCAAGCGCGTCGTGGAACCGTTCGCCGAAGAGGAGGACGAGGAGGCCGAAGGGGAGTCGTCCTGAGCGACATCGCCCGCTACCTCGAAGAGAAGCGGGCGCTGGTGGAGCGCGCGCTGGAGGGCTTTCTCCCGGCGGAAGACCTCCCGCCGGCCCGGCTGCACGCGGCGATGGCGTACAGCGTGCGCGCGGGGGGCAAGCGCATCCGGCCGATCCTGGTCATCGCCGCCGCCGAGGCGTGCGGGGCGCCCGCCGCCCGGGTCATGCCGACGGCCTGCGCGCTGGAGTTGATCCACACCTACTCGCTCATCCACGACGACCTGCCGTGCATGGACGACGACGACCTGCGCCGGGGCAAGCCCACGAATCACAAGGTGTTCGGCGAGACGCTCGCGGTCTTGGCGGGAGACGCGCTGCTCGCGCATGCGTTCGCGTTGATCGGCGGCAATGCGCGCGAGGAGGGCGTCGGCCCGGGGGCCGTCGCGGAGGTCGCGCGCCTTGTGGGGGAGGCGGCGTCCTCGCTGGGCATGGCCGGCGGGCAGGCGGCGGACTGGCTGGCCGAGGGGCGCGAGGTGACGGAGGAGGAGGTGACGTTCATCCACCGGATGAAGACCGGGGCGCTGATCCGGGCATCGGTGCTCTCCGGCGCGGTCCTGGCGGGGGCGGCGCCGGGCCCGCGCGCGGCCCTGTCTCGCTACGGCGAGTCGCTGGGTCTACTCTTCCAGATCGTGGACGACATCCTGAACGTGGAGGGCTCGGCGGCGGCGATGGGGAAGGCGACGGGCTCCGACGCGCGGCGGCGCAAGGCGACCTTCCCGTCCGTGGTGGGGCTGCCGGCGGCCAAGGCGCGGGCCGAACGCCTGCTCGCCGAAGCCCGGAAGGCGGCGGCCGAACTCGGCAACGCGGGAGCGACGCTGGGCGGCCTGGCCGAGTTCGTGCTGGCGCGGACCGCCTAGCGTGCGGAACGTCCTCGTATGCGCGGTCGCGTGGGGGCTGGCCCAGACCACCAAGGTGGCGGGCCGTTTCCTGCGCACGCGGGAATTGAGCCTGCGTCTCCTCGTCGGGACGGGCGGGATGCCATCGGCGCACGTGACCCTCGTCGCGTGCTTCGCGATGCTGATGGGGATGCAGCAGGGCTGGACGTCGCCGGTGTTTCAGTGCGCGCTGATCGTCCTGATCATCACGATGAACGATGCCTGGGGGGTGCGCCGCGCGGCGGGCCGCCAGGCCGCGGTCCTCAACCGTGTCGCGCGCACCCGCCTGGCGGAGAGCCTCGGGCACACGCCCCTGGAGGTCGTGGCGGGCATCGGCCTCGGCGTTGCGGTGGCCGTCGCGCTTGGCGGATGATGGAGGGTACGAGCCCGCATGGGATCGGACCGAGCGCGAGCGAGGTCCGCGGACCCCAATGGGTTACCATGGCCTACGGCAGTTCTGGCCGATGGCGAGCATGGGAAAAATGAAAAGAATACAAAAGCCAGAGGACCAGCAGCCGCAAAGCCACCCCCAACACCCCCAGCAC
>CAYHEI010000462.1:0-3009 GCA_964355385.1 uncultured bacterium
TTCCTGAGTTCGTCACGTCGATACGGTAGGTGACCGCCTGACCGATTCCGGGCGATGCGGGCGTCTGCGTCTTCACCGCCGTGAACGATGTCGAGGGCGGCACAGCGGAATAAGAAACCGGGTTGGAAGCCACGCTCAGCGGACCGCACGGGCCGGACGCGGCCACCAAGGCCGTGTTGCTCACCGTCACGGCCGCGCAAACGACCGCGGCCTGCCCGGTGATGGTGAACGTGAAGGACGTCCCGGGCAGGAAGCGTGGGTCGCCCCGCTCCAGATCCGGCCTTCCCACTCCTGCGTTGTCCTCCCCTCCGACCGCGTAAACCATCCCGTTCCCGGCGGCGGCGGCGAGCATGTCGCGCGGAACGTTCATCTTGCCCAGGAACGACCAGGTGTCCGTGGCCGGGTCATAGGACTCGACCGTGCCCAGCTTCGTTCCCAGGGCGCCCATGTCGCTCCCGCCGATCGCGAGAATCCGGCCCCCCGTCACCACCGCCGTCAGGTCGGTTCGCGGCACGGACATCGAGGCCCTGACCGTCCAGTTGTTTCCGACTGGGTCGTACTCGAATAGGCTCGCCTGGGCCGGCCCGCCGGTCGGCATGCCGCCGATCGCGTAGGCCTTTCCGTTCAGCCAGGCGCCCGCGAGATTCGTGCGCGGAGCGGGCATCGAAGCCTTCGGAAACCAGCACCCGCACCCGTCGTCCCACATTTCGTTCACGCTGAGCGCGCTGGCGCCATCGCCCCCACCGAACACGTAGATGTAGCCGGTCGCGTCGTCCGCCGCCACGCCCATGCGCTCGCGCGCCGTGAGCATCGGCGCGGCCGGGTCGTACCAGGTTCCGCCGACGGGGTCGTAGATTTCGACCGCGTTCGATACGGCGCCGTCGAACCCGCCGAAGGCGTAGATCGCGTATTCGCTTAGCGTCGCCACACCCATGCTGCGGCGGGGGTAGTTCATGGACGCTCCCGGCGTCCAGGAGTCGGTGGCGGGGTTGTAGACGACCATGTCGGACCGGAACGTGCCGTTGACGGAGCCCGACGCGCCGCCTACGACGTACACTTGCCCGGCGCGATACACGGCACCGGGGCCCCAGCGCTCGACGGTCATCGGAGTCTTGGACGTCCACTTCAGCGGCCCCGACCAGACGAACCGGGCGTTCCCCGCCGGGTACGAAACCGTCGGGGCGCCGAAGCCTGCAGGCGTCCGCGCCACCGCGTCGAGGAACTGCGCGGGCACCGTGTCCACCACCGAGACCGACTCGAGCGTGGCGGACCCGGTATTGGTCACCACCAGCCGGTAGGCCACCGAATCGCCGGCGGCAGGGCTTGCGGGCGTGAGAGTCTTGACCGCCGTGACGGTGGCCACGGGAGGTTGGACTGTGAACGTCGTCGTGTTCGTCGGAGACACTCCCGTGCTGCACCCCCCCGCCACCGCGACGACAGCGTTGTTGTTCACCGTCGCCGAGGTGCACACCAACGGCACCTGACCGGTCAACGTGATCGTCAGATCCGTGCCCAGCGGCACCGTTTGGAGAATCCCCTGCGCCAGATGCGTGTTCTGGTAGTAGCCGGTGTAGTTCGAACCACCCACGGTGTACAGGGTTCCGCCGATCGCCCCTGCGGCGAGTCGGTAGAGCGGAATGGGATGTTCGCCCGCACTGCTCCAGGAGTTGCTCGCGGGATCGTACACTTCAATTCGCGTCAGGTAGTTCGAGAATCCGGGGCTGGACCCGCCCAGCGCGTAGATCCGTCCGTGCATGACCGCCACGGCGTGTTCTCCGCGCACGGTGAGGATCGGGGCGCGCGAGGACCACGTGTCCGTTGCCGGATCGTACGCGTCAACGGCGGAGGTCAGCGACCACAACCCGGAATTGTCATACCCGCTGACCACGTAGAGCTTTCCGTTCACGACGCCCACCCCCGCGTAGAATCTGGGCGTGGGCATCGCGGCCTTGGACGCCCAGCCGTTCGTGGCGGGGTTGTATTCCTGATTTAGGGTCAGGGCCCCCCCGTTCACTCCGCCGACCGCGTAGATCTTCCCGTTGACGGCTCCGGCCGAGAGATACGTCCGGCCGGTGGGCATGTTGGCGCGCGACGTCCAGAGGTTCGTGCCGGGGTCGTATTCTCCGACGGGAAGCGCCATGGTCACGGTGTCGACCGTGCCGCCGACGACATAGAGTTTGCCGTTCGTCACCGCAACGGCCAGTCCGGTGCGGCTGATGAGCATCGGCGCCTTGGACGTCCACGAGCCCGTGGATGGATCGTACATCTCATTCGCTGTGGTGACGGTCGGGACCGGGGTGTTGTAATAGCCGCCCAGGGCGTACAGGTTCCCGTTCAAGACCCCCGCCGCGAGCGATTCGCGGCCGGTGAACATCGAATTGCGCAGCGTCCACAAGGGGCCGAGATCCCACTGCCAGCGGACTCCCCCGCCGACCACCGTCTGGATCGGCTGCGTCAGGATCGGAGGCTGACCGGAACCGACGTTGACCAGAACGTTCGATACGGTATCGACGATGCTCAGGGTGTCCAGGCTGGCCGAGCCGGTGTTGGCGACGATCAGGCGATAGAGAACGCCCTCACCCACCCCCGGGGCGCCGGGGAGTTGTTGTTTCGAGGCGCTGTAGGACATGGCATAGCACGCCGCGTTCGCGAGCACCGACCCGCCCGACTCGTTGTGCGCCGGGCTCCGGGAATCGAATGCGTTCACGGTGTAGTAGTACCGGGTGTTCGCGGCCGCGCCGGGATCGTCGAACCGCGTCCACGACTGCCCGTACACCGTCGCGTAGGGCGGCACCCCGGCCACGATGGGGAAGGTCGCCCGGTACACGACGTACCCGCTGACCCAGTAGGGCGACCCGGCCCCGGGCAGCGACTCGTCCCAAGTGAGGGTGATCCGGCCGCCGCGGGTCTCGGCGAACGCGCCGGGGGGCGTCGAGGGCGGGTTGGCGTCGATGACGCCCGGACTCGAGAGCGGCGACGGATCGGACATCGACCCGATCCCGCGCACGT
>CAYHEI010000463.1:0-2998 GCA_964355385.1 uncultured bacterium
GACGCGGCCCGGCTGCCCGCCGCCGAGCGGCCGTTCCCGGTCCGGATCAACGCGTATTACCAAGCGCTGCTGGCCTCCGCCGACGACCCGATCGGCAGGCAGGTCGTCCCTTCCGCGGAGGAGCTCGTGGACCCGGCCGGCGTCGCAGACCCCCTGGGCGAGGATGCGGACATGCCGGTCCCGCACCTGGTGCACCGCTACCCCGACCGCGTGCTGCTGCTCGTGACGTACCAGTGCGCGGTCTACTGCCGCTTCTGCACGCGCAAGCGGACGGTGGGCCGGCTTCCCACCCCCACCGAGGCCGAGACGGAGGCCGCGGCCGAGTACATCCGCGCGCACGCCGAGATCCGGGACGTGATCGTGTCGGGCGGAGACCCCTTCACTCTCTCCGACGAGCGGCTTGGGCACATCTTGGGTCGGCTCCGGGGCATTCCCCACGTCGAGATCCTCCGCGTGGACACCCGCGTGCCCTGCGTGCTTCCCCAGCGCGTGACCGAGGAGCTGTGCCGGGAGCTCGCCCGGCATCACCCGGTGTTCGTCAACACGCACTTCAACCACCCGCGTGAGGTGACGCCCGAGGCGCGGGCGGCGTGCGAGCGGCTGGTGGACCACGGAATCCCGGTCGGCAACCAGACCGTGCTGCTGCGCGGGGTGAACGACGATCCCACCGTCATGCGCGAGCTCATGCAGCGCCTGCTCGCGATGCGGGTGAAGCCCTACTACCTCTACCAATGCGATCCCGTTTCCGGCACCGCGCATTCCCCCCCCCGCGTGGCGCCGGGGCGGTAGATCAGGGCCGCGCTGCGCGGGCACACGTCCGGGAGGGCGGTCCCCACCTTCGTCATCGACGCGCCGGGCGGCGGCGGCAAGGTGCCCCTGCTGCCGGAAGGGGTCATGGAGCTTTCGGACGAACGGGTCGTCGTCCGCAACTACGAAGGCAAGACCTTCACGTACCACCAGACGCGCGTACCGGCCCCGATCAAATGAAACCCCGGGCTTCAGCCCGGGGCGCTCTGATAGAATACGCGCCATGATGCACGGTCGTCGCGCGTTCGCCGTCGCCTGCGCGAGCCTGTTCGCCGGATGCGCCAGCTATCCCCGGCACGACATGCGCCTCGCGCTCGCGCTGGACGCCCATCCGGTGCGAAGCGTCCTCGTGCTCCCTCCCACGTTCCCGAAGAAGGTGAAGCGCAACGAGCCCGAGGACCTGCCGGAGATGCTCCCCGACCGCACGGCCGGGTCCGCCACGGCGGTGCTCGAAGCGGTGCGCGCGGTCCTGAGCGCGAGCACGACCGTCGACGCCGCCAACCCGCTTCCCCCGGCCGCGACCGCCTGGGCGGCGGGCATCCAGCGGGACCTGGACAAGGGGATCGTGCCGCTGCGCGTGCCGCCCGCCGAGGTTCCCGCCGAGTCGGTGCTCTTCCTGGCGATGCACTGGTACGGGGCGGAGCTGAACCAGTGGAGCATCACGCCGCTCCCCTTCCTGCCCTGGTCCAAGCGGTATTTTCTCGGCCCGCGGAATTACGACCACGTCTGCGACTTCTCGGCGCTGCTGGTGACTCCGAAGAACGGGGACATCCTGTTCGACGGACGCCACGGCGAGGTGGTCGCGGCGCCCGCGGTGAGCGGCACCGCGCTGGCGGAAGCCACGCGGGCCGCGGCGGGCGGACTCCTGAAGGGGTTCCGCTGATCTAACTCTTCTTCCGGGCCTCCTCGGCGGCCTTAACCGCCCGGAACCAGGCCGAGAGCTCCCGCACGATCTCCTCCGGATCGTCCCGCTGGCGGAAGAGCGCGAGATCCTCGGGGGCGATCATCTTGTCCCCCACCATCCGGTCCTCGAGCCACGACATCAAGCCGCGCCAGTAGCTGCTGTCGACGAGGAAGACCGGGAACGGGCGGATCTTGCGGGTCTGGATCAGCGTGAGCGCCTCGAAAAACTCGTCCATCGTCCCGAACCCGCCGGGCAGGATGATGAAGGCCATCGCATACCGCACGAACATGACCTTGCGGACGAAGAAGTAACGGAACCCGAGCTGGGTGGTGGCGAACGGATTGGGCTTCTGCTCGAACGGCAGCTCGATGTTCAACCCGATCGATTTCCCCCCCGCGTCCGACGCGCCCTTGTTCGCCGCCTCCATGATCCCCGGCCCCCCGCCGGTGATCACCGCGAAGCCTTCCTCCACGCAACGGCGGGCGATGGTGGCGGCCAGCGCGTACCCCGGGCTCCCGGGGGCCGTGCGCGCGGAGCCGAAGATGGACACGGCGGGACCCACCGTCGAGAGCAGCTCGAACCCCTCGACGAATTCGGCCATGATGCGGAACATCCGCCAGGTATCGTCCGTGGCTCGGGCGTTGAGGACGAACCGCTCCTCCATAGGGGTCCATTATATGGCCGGAACGGCCCTGCGTTCCCCCGGCGGCTTGACAGTCTTCAAAACCCGGTGATATGGTGAGGGCCGATTTCACCCATGGCCAAAGTACTGCTGAAGAGCGTCCGGAAGTCTTACCCGGGAAGCGGCGAGGTCGTCAAGGACTTCAACCTGGAGGTCCAGGACAAGGAATTCGTCGTCCTGCTGGGCCCTTCGGGGTGCGGAAAGACGACGACCCTGCGCATGGTCGCGGGCCTCGAGGAGATCAGCAGCGGCGAGATCTGGATCGACGACCGGAAGGTCAACGATGTCCCGCCGAAGGACCGCGACATCGCGATGGTCTTCCAGAACTACGCCCTGTACCCGCACATGACCGTGTACGAGAACATGGCGTTCGGACTCAAGCTGCGCAAGTATCCCAAGAACGAGATCGATCAGCGGGTCCGGGAAGCCGCGGACATCCTCGGGTTGAACGACCTCCTCACCCGCAAGCCGAAGGCCCTGTCGGGCGGCGAACGCCAGCGCGTCGCGCTCGGCCGCGCCATCGTCCGCAAGCCGAAGGTCTTCCTCTTCGACGAGCCGCTGTCGAACCTGGACGCCAAGCTGCGCGTGCAGACCCGCGCGGAGAT
>CAYHEI010000464.1:0-2998 GCA_964355385.1 uncultured bacterium
GGCGCCCGCGGCCGCGGCCGCGGCCGGCGGGAGCAGGCGCAACCCCACCACCAACGGCCGCCCGGCCCAATAGACGAGGGCGCGCTTGAAGCGCTTGATCACGTGACGCCGGCGCGGAGAAGGTCGTGCAGGTGGACGATGCCGGCGAGGGTCCCGTCGCCCTCGACGACCGGGAGCACCGAGACCCGGCGGGTTTCGGTGAGGCGCACGGCTTCGGCCACCAGCATGTCGCGCGGCACCGCCAGGGGGGCGACGGTCATGAAATCGCCGACCTTCACCCGCGCGACGTCCGTCCCGTCGCGAGCGAGCGCCTTGCGCAGGTCGTGGTCGGTGAGGACCCCGCCGAGGCGTCCCGCCGCGTCCACCACGCAGGCCGCCCCGACCTTCTTCGCGGTCATCTCGAGGATGGCCTCGCGCAAACTCGTCCCGGCCCCCACGCGGGGCACCTCGGCGCCCGACCGCATGATGTCCTCCACGCGCAGCAGGAGGCGCCGGCCGAGGGCGCCCGCCGGATGGAAGCGCGCGTAGTCCTCGGGGGTGAGGCCCCGCCGCTTGAGCACGGCCACGGCGATCGCGTCGCCCATCGCGAGCGCGGCGGTGGTGCTCGCGGTCGGCACGAGATCCATGTCGCAGGCCTCTTCGGCGACCGACACGTCGAGCGCGACGTCCGCGGCGCGCCCCATCGTGGACCCCGGCACGCCCGTGAGCAGGACGATGGGCACCCCCAGCCGCTTCAGGGACGGGAGGATCGCCAGCAGCTCGGCCGTCTCCCCGCTGCGCGAGAGCGCGAGGACGCAGTCGCCGCGCGCGAGCATGCCGATGTCGCCGTGCCCTCCCTCGGCCGGATGCACGAAGAGCGCGGGCGTCCCCACGGAAGCGAGCGTCGCGGCGATCTTGCGGCCGATCAGCCCGCACTTCCCCATCCCCATCACGACCCCGCGGCCGCGGCAGGCCAGCAGCGCCTCGACGGCGCGGTCGAACGACGGGCCGATGCGCCCCGCGAGGGCGGCGACGGCCTCGGCCTCGATGCGCAGCACGCGGCGGGCTTCGTCCTGGGAGTTCGTCATCGCTTCAATGTTACCGCCTGGATCAAGCTGGGCGGGCCGACGCCTCCAGATACAAGATCCTGCCGCACGATTCGCAGGCGATCAGCTCCTCCATGCGGTGGAGCTCGACGATGGTCTGCGGGCGAATCGTCATGTGGCACTCGCTGCACGCGCCCTCGCCGCCCCCGGGCGCCTCCACGACCGTGGCCAGCGGCGACCCCCCGCGCAGGGCCCGGATGCGTTCGTAACGGTGCAGGAGCGCGGCGGGCAGCGCGCCCGACTTCCCGCCGCGCTCCTCCCGGAGGGCGGCCCGCTCCGTCTCCAGGCGGCCGAGCTCGGCCTGGACCTCGGCCTCGAGCACGCGGTGCGCCTTGTCGAGCTCCGCGAGCTCGGCGGCGCGGCGCGCGCCCGCGCCTTTGAGTTCGTCCTCCTTCATCATGAGCTGGAGCACCTTGTCCTCGAGCTTCTGGCTCTCGCCCTTGGCCTTGTCGATCTCGTCCTTGAGGGCGGTGTACTCCTTGTTCGTCTTGACCTCGTACATCTGGGTGGAGTACTTGCGGACCTGCTCCTCGCCCTTCTTGAGGTCCAGATCGAGCGTCTTGTGCTCCTTGAGCGCGTCGTCCAGCAGCTTCTTCTCCGTCTTCTGGACTTCCCGCGCCGAGGCCAGCTGGGCCGTGGATTCGCGCAGACGGAGCCGGGCGGCTTCTTCCCGGCGTGCGGCGTCATCGAGGGAGAGGTCGAGCCGCTTCAGGGCCTGGAGCGCCTCGAGCTCCCCGGCGATCACCGGGAAAGACTCCATCCGGGCGGGGCCGCGGGGGATCGATCTTGACTCATCGGGGCCTGATTCTAGGGCATCGGGCCGGTCGTCGGCAAGCCGGGGCTCAGCGGATCCCCCGCAGCAGGCGCTCCAGCCGTTCGCGCTCCGCTTCGGCCCCGGACGGCGGGAGCAGCCCCAGCGCCGCGACCAGCTCCGCGCGCGCGCGCGCAACGTCGCCCAGGAGGAAGGCGACGTTCCCGAGCAGGACATGCGCCCGGTAGAAGCCCGGCGCCTCGCGTACGGCGCGCTCCAGCTCCGCGCGCGCCAGGCGGGCGGCCTCGGCCTGCGCGCTCCGCGAGGCCGGGGCCCTGGACAGCAGTTGCTGCGCGAGCGCGTAGCGCAGCAGCGTTCGCCCGGCCGGCTCCTGGGGGAGCCGGATCGCCTTGAGGTACGCGGCGACCGCCAGCGCGGGATCCTCCGTGCGCGCGGCCCGGCCCAGCCGGCCCATCTGCAGCGCGTACGTCCCGGCGAGCGCGCGCGACAGCTCGGGTCCGCGCTCCCAGGCGGTCCACAACCCCCGGAAGCGAAGCGTGCGCCACACGCGCGCGCTGTCTTCGAGCCCCACGCCCGGCCCGACCGGCGGGCGCAGCGTGAGCCCGACGGGACGCAGCGCGCCTTCCTCCGCCCCGTGCAGGCTCGTGTAGACCAGGGGGCGGGTCATGTTGATCCGGTACTCGAACAGCTCGTGCTGCTGCGGGATCACGTCCGGCCACAGCTCGTGCGCCGTAGCGCGATACCAGTCGTAGTCGAGGAAGACCGCGGCCGCGATCGCCGCGTCCTCGCGGCGGCCCTCCGCTTCGCGGTGATAGAGCAGGCTGAACAGGTCGAAGTCGCCCTCGCAGAACACCATCGCGCGCGCGGGGAGGCCCGCGAGCAGGTTCAAGCCGTAGTCGTAAGACTCGTAGTCGCGGGAGCGGTCGTGGCCGGGCAGGCGGACGAGCGCGAACGCGAGAACGGCGGCCGCAGCGGCGGCGCGCGCGCGCCCCGCCCAGGCCGGCCGGAGCCCGGCGAGCCACGCCAGGCCGAAGCCGCCGAGCGCGGCCCAGCCGAGGAACACGGGTACGAAGTAGGGCTCGGTGATGTGCACGCGCAGCGGCGGCGGATGGGATCCGACGAGCACGCCGGCCACGACCGC
>CAYHEI010000465.1:0-2996 GCA_964355385.1 uncultured bacterium
GAAGAGCCGCGGGTGCCAATACACGCCCCGGTACGCGTCCCCCGTCGTCTCGAGCGCCGTGAACCCGTGCGCCCGCACGCCCTCGGCCACGTCGGCCAGGCAGCGCTCCACGTCGCAGGCCAGATCGTTCTCCGCCACGAGCCGCGTCACATGGTCCCGGATCTCGACGTCGTACAGCAATTGCTCGCTCGAGTGCACCTCGTCCATCCCGATCGTCCCGATCCCCTCGAACCGGCGGCAACCCAGCAGCGCGCCGGCGGTCATCAGGCTCGCCCGCTCGGCGTTCGCCTGCGGCCCGGGCGTCTTCGCGAACGTGTGCAGGTTGCCCGCACCCGGCGACCACGCCCGGCCGTGGAAGAAGGCATCCACCTCCCGGGTCATCAGCTGGAGCAGGAAGTTCTCGGGCGACCCGAAGATCATGGCCATCGTGCGCAAGTCCGCGGGGTACAGGTCCACGTGCCACCACACCGGGAGCGCGAGGAGGTCGCGCACCAGGAGGGCGCACCCGATCGTCTCGGCCGCCGACAGCGCGAACGCGTCCGCCAGGTGGATCGGCGCCGTCTGCCCGGCCGCCGGCATCCCATTGACCGACACGCCCGCGAGGCGGCCGCGGTGGCGCAGCGCGATGCGCAGCGACTCCCCCTCGAGCGCGAGCGGGCTGAACAGGTACACGGGCAGCGACGTGACCGGCGAACCGAGCGCCTCGGCCATGGCGAACACGAACGGCACCGCCTCCTCGTTCTTGGGGTCCACGGGCGCCCGGCCCGTGCGCGCGTACGTCGCGGCGGCCCAGTAGGCGGCCACCGACTGGATCGGGGCCGGCACGTCGGCGGGCGCGCCGGCGGGGCTGGTGGCCACCCCCCGGTCCGCGAGCACGTCGAGCAGCCGGGTCGCCCGCGCCAGCGCCGCGGTCGTGAAGGGCACGATCCGGTCCGTCCCCGGCTCGTGCACGTTCAGGGGATACTGCGACACCTCGAGGCGGATCGGCCCGGTCTCCGGCGGTTCCTGCGCGTCGGGCGGCCGGCGCCCGTTCCGGTCGCGCTCCTCCGCGATCCAGCGGGCCGCGACCGGGCGGTCGATCAGGATCCGGTCGCCGGACGCGCGATGGCCGGCCCGCACCAGCCGGTCGAAGGCCTCCTTCTCGCCCACCCGGATCCCGATCTCGGCCAGGATGCGCAGCGCGGCGTCCTCGATCCGCTCCAGCTCCGCCGATGCGAAGAACGGCACGCGCCGCACGACGGTCTCGCGCGTCATTCGGACGACCGCCGCGCGGGCCGGCTCAGGCCGCCGCGACCGCGTTCTCGGAGACGCGGACGAGCCAGAGATCGCGGTGCCGCGCTCGCACGGACGTCACGACGAGCTCGCCCGTGAACGGTCGGCGGCCGGGCGCCGCGTAGGCGCGCTCGCGCCGGTACGTGCCGTGCTCCGCGGTCTCGCGCTGGATCGCGAGCAGGTCGCGCAGCCGCAGCTCGTCCGTGCCCGCCACCACCGGGCCGAGCGAGCACCCGCCCGGCTGGGCCCCCAGCAGGGTCCGCGCCCGGCCGTTGCACGCCAGGATCTCCGAGCGCAGCGGATCGGCCAGCACCAGCGCTTCCGCGGTCCGCTCGAACATGATCTCGCCCAAATCCTCGCTGGCCAGCAGCCGCCCGTACGTGGCCAGCTGGGCGCGCAGCAGGAAATGCGTCATCCCCAGCATCGTGCCCAGGCAGAGCAGGACGAACGCGGGCGACACGCCGGGAGCCGGGAGCCCGGAAAACGCCAGCGCCGCCACCGCGAGAAAGAGGACGCCGAAGATCATGTGATCCAGCGGACGGTGCAGCCCTCCGCCGATGATCGCCGTCGCCATGAGCAGGCCGGCCGCGTAGTCCGGCCGCAACCCGGTCAGCGCCACGAGGTGGATCCACCACAGCGACACCAGCGCCGAGACGACGGCCACGCCGGGCCGCACCAGCGAGCGCGCCCACGCCGGCCCGCCGGCCGCCAGGCCCACGGCCACGCACGCCGCGCCCGTCGCCAATCGGTGCCAGAGGGGATCCACGGACGCGACGTCGGAAAAGACGCGCCGCAACACCCAGAACCCCGGCAACAACGCGCCGCACGTCAGCAACACCGCGCGATACATGCGCAACTCCTCCGCTCGGAACGCTTCGCCGCCCTCGCGCTTCGCGCCCCCGGCCACCGGGCCGGCGGAAGCGGGGATTGAAGCGTGGGACGCGTCGGCGAGACGGGCCAGCAGCACCTCGCGGCGTCCCACCCGCTCGCGGGTCACGGTGAGCTCGCCTCCGAAGCGGAGGCCTCCGGGCGCCGTCCAGGAGCCCCGCGCCCTGAAATCGCGTTCCCCTTCGAGGTTTCGCTGCACGCCGCCCCAGCCCTCCGCGCCAAGCGCCTCCCCGACCGCCTCCCACAGCGGGCCCGGATTCCCGTCGGGCCCGATCCCGAACAGGGACCGCGCCCGCCCGTTGGCCTCGAAGGCCGCGCGCCGCGCGGGGTCCAGGAGGATCATGGCCTCCGTGGTCTGGGCGGCGAGCAACGCGACGAGATCCCGGCTTTCATCCAGATCGGCGCGCGTCCGCAGGCGGGTCCTGATCGGCAGGTGCATGACGCCCAGGACCGTCGCGAGGCACAGCAGGAGGAACCACGGCGGCACGGAAGGCGCGGGGACGGATTCGTACTCCACGGCGGCGATCACGACCGAGAACAGCGCGTAGACCAGATGTTGTCCCGGGCGGCGGAAGAGCAGGCCGACGATCGCGGGCGGCAAGAGCGAGCCGACGGCGAAGTCCGGCTGGAGCCCGCTGGCGGCGACCTTGTGGGTCCACCAGACCGTCCCCGCGTACGCGAGGACCTGCATCCCCGCGTCCGCGCAACGGCGGGCCCGCGCCCCCCCCCCCGCCGCCGCGCCGCCCGCGCCGCACGCCGCGCTCAGCAGCAGGCGGTTCCGGCGCGGGTCGCCCTGTCCCAGGTCCAGGCGCGCCCGCGCGCCCCAGAACCTGCTG
>CAYHEI010000466.1:0-2994 GCA_964355385.1 uncultured bacterium
GCGGTCCTGTTTGCGCGCCCTGTTTCTGTTCCTTTTCTCCCGGTCGGTCACCACCCGCTTCTTTTTCGATCCGCCGACGCCCTTGGACGCGGCGCTCCAGGCGGCCGATGTCCTGCGCGCCGAACCCCAGTGCGTGCTGGCGTCCCCGGGACCGCGCCATTGGGGCCTGTTCATGGACCTGTGCCGAAAGGCCGACGCCCGCGGCAATCTGGTCCCCGACGCGTGGCTGGCCGCCCTGGCCATCGAGTCGGGGTGCGAGCTGGTGACGACCGACCGGGATTTCGCCCGTTTCCCCGGTCTCCATTGGCGCCTCCCGCTCGGCGACGGGGATGGCGGTTGACTCCCGTCCGCGTCGGAGCCTAGCATGGGGCGGTTGCGGTTGCCGATCTCTTTTTCCGACTTGGACCCCGGTGAGGGTTTACTCGATCGATAGGAGGCCGAAATGAAGATCACGCCCCGCGGACTCGCGAAGCTGAACACCACCTACAAGGGCTGGCTGGAAGGAGACCGGATCGGCACCTTCTTCCACGAATTCAACATCAAGTTCGCGGCGGGGCACTGGTGCGCGGGGGACTTCGCGGACCGCTTCGCGCCGGACGGTTACAACTCGAACAACCCCGCCTTCCGCGACGACGTCGTGTCCCAGATCGCGCGCACGCACGACGCGGGGATCACGGCGATCGAGTTCCACGAGCGCGTGTTCATCGACCGGAACTACCGGAAGGATCCGGCCAAGATCCGCGAGGTGAAGGACGCGCTGAAGCACTACGGGATGTACTGCAACAACATGAACATCAACTGCTGGTCCGATCCCAAATGGAAGCTCGGGGCGGCCTGCAACCCCGATCCGGCGATCCGCAAGGACGCGCTCGCGCTGCTCGAGCAGGCCGCCGAGATCGCCGCGGAGCTCGGCTGCGCGACCGTGGCGCTCTGGCCGGGCTCGGACGGCTGGGACTACCATTTCCAGATCCACTACGGGAAGGCGCTGGAGTGGTACATCCACGCTTGCACCGTGCTGGCGCGCGCCGCGAAGAAGCACGGCATCAAGGCGGCGACCGAGCCCAAGATGCACGAGCCGCGCGAGATGAACATGATCATCAACACCGTGGCCAAGGCCGCGCTGGTCTGCCAGCAGGTCAACAAGGTGGTCGGCAAGGGGATCATGGGCATCAACATCGACTACGGCCACGAGCAGATGGCCAACAACACGCCCGCGGATTCGGTCTACATGTTGAAGGTCATTGGCGTGCCGCTCGCGGCCTCGCACATCAACGAGTCGAAGCCGAAGAGCAACGACGAGGACCGCGTGGCGGGCTCGGGCGACTGGTGGCGGATGGTGGACTACATCTACGCCACGATCGACACCGGCTTCAACGGGCACTTCGCGGAGGACCAGTTCACGTACCGCGACGACCCGACCGAGGCCATGGCGATCTCGCGCGAAATGTTCGCCAACATCGCCAAGCGCGCGCTCCTGATCTGGAAGGACCGCGACGTGCTCATCAAGGCGCAGGCCAAGGGCGACGGCGTGGGCGTCCTCCATGCCATCAAGAGGGCGATTCTTTCAGGCGAGCCATTGAAGCGCTGAAGATCCGGCGCGGGGGCGTCCGCGCATGACCGAAAAGATCCTGGTCTTCTTCGCGCTGGCCGCGGTGGGGTACGCCGCGCGGCGGTTCGGGGTGTTCGGGCGCGCGGGGGTCCGCGACCTGATCCGGTTCAACATCGACTTCGCGCTGCCCGCGCTCGTCTTCACGGCGGTTTCCGCGCGCCTCACGCCGGAGGTCGCCGGCTGGAACCGGGGGATCGCGGGGCCGCTTCTGGGCCTGCCGCTGGCGGCCGCCCCCCCCGGCGGGGGCGGGCGGCTGCTCGGGGAGCACACCGCGCCCCCCGCCGGGATTCCCGGGCCCCCCCCCCCGGGGACCTACGCCTTACTGTTCGGGTTCGCCAACGCGGCCTTCCTGCCGATTCCCCTGAGCTACGCGCTGCACGGCGAGGAAGGCGTCCTGCACGTCAGCCTCTACACCGCGGGCTACTACCCGCTCTTCTGGACGCTCGGGATCTGGACGCTGCGCGGGACATCGGAACTGAAGTACGCGTTCCATCCGAACCTGATCGCGCTCGTGCTGGGTGCGGCGGTCGGCCTGACCGGCACCCACCTGCCCGAGCTGCCGCTCGAGGTGCTGCGGTCCCTCGGCGCGTGCGCGATCCCGCTGGCGCTCGTGTACACCGGGGCGGTGCTCGCGGAGCAGACGCTCTCCGCGGGCGGCGACCTGGTGCCCCTGGCCTGGATCGCCGCGGGGAAGCTCGCGGTCCTGCCCGCGCTGGCGTTCGCCGCCGTGCGCGCGTTGAACGTGCCGGAGCCGATCGCCTCGCAGACGGTCCTCCAGGCGGCGATGCCGTGCATCGCCCAGGCCGGGCTGTACACCGCGCGGTTCGGCGGCGACGTGCGCCTCGCGAGCCGTGCGGCCTTCCTCACGACGATCCTGTGCGTCGTGACGGTGCCGTTCATCCTGGGACGCTTGTGAACTGGCGGCGGGGTCTCTGGATCGCGGTGGGCGCGGCGTGGCTCGCGTTGCTGGGGACGACGGCCGCGAAGCGGATGACGGCCATCCGGTCCCGCCTCCCCGAGGCCTCGCTGCCGCGCCTCGAGCGCGCCCGCCTGGAGAGCGGCGACCCGCCGTTTCAGGATTTCATCGAACGGTTCGGCCGGGCGGTTCCGGCGGAAGGCGCGGTCCTGCTCTTCGCGGCGGACCGGCGCAAGCAGGACATGTACTTCTATTACCGCTCCTGTTTCGAACTGTACCCGACGCGCGTCCACGAGTTTCCGGTGGGCTTCCTGCCCCCCGCGGCGAAGCGCTTCACGCTCACCGTGGAGGAGTCCCTGGCCGCGCTCGTCGCGCGCGAATCGATCGCGCGGGCGGGGTTCTTCGTGCAGGACAATCCCGCCGCGAGCCGCCTCTACCTCGTCGCGCCCGGGACGGGCGCGCCACTCAT
>CAYHEI010000467.1:0-2989 GCA_964355385.1 uncultured bacterium
GAGCCGGGGTCGGCATCTCGTCAGCTACCACGGCGACTGGATGAGTTCCTCCTCCGAGTGGTACCACGGCGCCGACTGGCTCGATTTCAACACGATCCAGTCCGGCCACACGTGGGAGTCCGACAACTACGCCTTCGTCAGCGTGGACCGCGCGCTCTCGCCGGCCAAGCCCACGGTGGACATCGAGCCGTCGTACGAGAACCATCCCGTGGGCGGGCGGCCCCCGATCGACTCGCACAAGGTCCGGACGCAGGCGTACACGGCCATCCTTGCGGGCGCGGCCGGCCACGGGTACGGCGCGCTCGATCTGTTCTGTTTCTTCAAGGACATGGACGGGCCGTTTCCACGCGGCGGCGGGGGCTGGAAGGAGCCGGCGTTCCAGAATTGGCGCACCGCGATGGGCTACGAAGGTTCGGCGCAGATGGGGTTGATGCGGGGGCTGTTCGAGCAGCGGCCCTGGTACAAGCTGATGCCGGGACAATCCCTGATCGCTTCCTACAAGGGCGAAGGCATTCATCGCCGGGTGGCGGCTAGGGGCCAGGACGGGAGCTTCATGCTGGCCTACCTGCCCGAGGGCGGCTCAATCACCATGCGCGGGCTGGACGGCCTCGAGGGGGCATCGCTGACCGCCCGCTGGTTCGACCCCCGGACCGGGGAGTGGCGGGACATCGGGCGGTTCCTGAAGACGGCGTCGCGAGGCTTCGAGGCGCCCTCGGTCGGCGAGCAGAGCGACTGGCTGCTGGTCCTAGACGCCTCGGACTGAATGGCCCGCCGGAATCGCGAGCGCGTCAGGAAGGCCCTGGCGCACGAAGAGCCGGACCGCATCCCGTTCCGCACGTTCGAGGCCATGGGCCAGCAGGGGATCGAACCCAGGATACCCAACCTAAAGGACCCGCATGGAGACAGGATCTCCGTGCGGGTTCTTCTTTGTCCGGAGATGGATCGTCGATCGATCGGAAAACGGACGCGAGAGGTGTCAGACGAGTTTGGGTGCCTGCCGATACTCCTTGATAATATTAGATATATCTGATACTCTGGATACGTGCCGATAGTACGTTTCTATCCGTCGGGCGAGGACGGGCCGGTGCGCAGGTCACTTGGAATCGCTAAGGGGCGATCCCCGACGCAAAGACGCATGGGCGAAGCTGACGGTCGATTTGGCCACGCTGCGAGCGGAGGGCTTACGCTCGGGGCAGATCACCGTTAAGGAAGGTTGTCGGGGTAGGGGGATCGGTTTGGGAACTTGTGAGACCGTTCGAGGGGATGGCCTATCGGATCTACTTCTGCCTCCACAGAGGGGAGGCATGGCTCATCCACTGGGCCGAGAAGAAGAGCCGGAAGATACCGGCCAGTGATATCGAACTCATAGGCAAGCGGTCGAAGGAGGTGTTCGGAAGATGAGGAACAAGGGCAAGGGCGGACTTGACGGCTACCTGGTCAAAACGATGGGGAAGGATGCGGAGGCTCGGGCGCTTTTCCTCCGTGAGTTCTACGATCTCCCTCTCGCGAGCCAGCAGCGGATCATGAGAATGGTCAGGGGATTGTCGCAGGTCCTGCTGGGAAGAAGGGCGGGGCTGGCGCAATCGGAGATAGCAAGGCTGGAGAAGCCCTCAGCCAATCCCCGCCTTTCGACGGTCGAGGCGGTCTTCCGCGGGCTTGGCTCCTCGTTGCGGCCGACGACGGCCGGGATGATCACCTTGGGCATTCGCCAGCAGGTGATCCTGCGGGGCGAGCGGTATTTCGAGCATGTCGCGGTTGGAGGACGCTGATGAAACGCATCGTGATCGACAACTACATCAGGGTATGGAGCAAGCGTGCCGGTGTCCAGGTGATATCGGAAGCGACCTCGGAGGGGGCGGCGAAGAAGGTGCGGGAGAGCTGTGCGGAAAAGGCCAAGGACCTGGAAACCTGGGCACGGCTGATCCGTGCGAATTGCGTGGTTCCGCCGGACCATCCTTTCCGGCAGCTCTTGAAGAGCCGTGGTGTTGCCGCGGATGACCATCTGTGGACCTTGGGCGCGATCGCGTTTGGAACGGAGAACCCCTGGATTGCGATACGAGAGATCGAATGGGGCAAGGGCGAGGTTACCAAGCCGGAGGAGGAAGAGAAGGCTTGGCTTGACCGCCTTGCCAAGGGGACGGTTCTGGCAGGACGGTAGGGGGATCTGGGACGCGCTCAGGATCTCGAGCTGGTCGCGCCCGCAGGAGTGAGACGCCAAGTCTGTCCGCCCCGATCGCCTTGAAGGAATTCCCGGAGGGGCCGGCTCCGCTCCGTCCGGCGTGAGTCCGGGATGGCCAGGTCGATCAGGTCGATGAATATCCCGCCCAGAGTCCTACCGTGAGACGGGGAGAGAAGGGCCGGGCAGGGGCGCTCCGGTGACGTCGTGGTGAAGCTGGTCCGGGTCGAGGTCGATGCCACCGGGCCACGTCACGGTGCCGGTGGCGGGGTTGACTGTCACCTGCCCGAAGACCGCCGGGTCGCTCCACGCCGAGAAGACGCCCTTGCCGACGAGGCCGGAAAGGTCGACCACGCCGCTTGCGCCATCCTCGAATCGGAGGGCAAGCCGGTAGCCTGACTGCGCCTGGGCACTCGTGATCCGTCTCATGCTCTAAGCCTAGCCCAAGGGTGGGATCGAATCCAGCGGCTGGTGCGCCTGCGCCCGTGCCCAGTCGTTGGCCAGCTCGGCGCGGTGCAACTGGGCCCACTCCATCACGAGGCCCATGGCTCGCGGAGGCAGCTCGCCGTTCAGAACGGCGAGGGTGTCTATGGCGACTTGAACGTCCCGTCCGGAGTAGATGGCATGGAAATGGGGTGGCTGGTGGTCGCAGCGTAGCAGGATGCATGCTTGCCTAACTCGAGGAGGACTTCTGGGCCAGCCCTTCGACTCGCTCCGCTCGCTCAGGACCGGCCCATGGCTTTTCCTAAACCGTGGGCTGCGATGACGCCATGGGCCAGCTGGGGATCGAACCCAGGACACCCAACTTAAAAG
>CAYHEI010000468.1:0-2987 GCA_964355385.1 uncultured bacterium
GGCATCACCCGCGCCGAACTGTTCACCAGCGCACCGGTGTTCAGCGGCGCGACGGGGCGGGGCGGGGGGCCCCGCGCCCGCCGCGCGCGCGGCTCGACGCGCGGCCCGCCGGGGAAGCCGAGCCCCAGGAGCTTACCCGCCTTGTCGAACGCCTCGCCCGCCGCGTCGTCCCGCGTGCGGCCGAGGATGCGGAAACATCCGTGCGCCGACATCGCGATCAGCTCCGTGTGGCCGCCGGAAACGACGAGGGCGAGCAGGGGCGGCGCCAGGGCGGGGTCTTCCAGAAAGCCCGCGTACACGTGCGCCTCGATGTGATTGACCGCGAGAAAGGGCTTGCGCAGCAGCCACGCGAGCGCCTTGCCCGCCGTGAGACCGACGAGCAGCGCGCCCGCGAGCCCCGGCCCGGCCGTGGCCGCCACCGCATCCACGCGCCGCAGGGGGAGCTTCGCCCGCGCGAGCGCCTCCTCCATCACGTCGGTGATGAACCGGACGTGGCTGCGCGAGGCCAGTTCCGGCACGACGCCGCCGAAGGGCCGGTGCACGGCCAGTTGGGACGCCACGATGCTCGAGCGCAGGCGCGGCCCCCGGCCCAAGCGTGCGTCGCTCACGACCGCGGCCGCGGTCTCGTCGCAGGAGCTCTCGATCCCGAGGATGTTCACGACTGGCGCGGGCTCACGGCTGTAGCGCCAGCCGAGGCGCGGTCGATATGGTTGATCGACCCTTGCCGAGAGCGAGTCTGCGGGCTCACGTCAGGTATATTAGCCGAAATGTCAGCCCCCTGGAGCGAGCAGGTCCGCCTCGGCTTGGTGCACTTCATGGTCCATCCGGAATGCATGGGCGGGGACGGGCCCGTGGCCGCGACCGCCGCGACGCTCCTGGCCGGCGGCGACTTCGGGCTGCTGGAGGTCGCCCCGGTGAACGATCCCGCGGAGCGCGCCCGGCTGCGGGACGCGGCGCGCGCGGCCGGCGCGGGGCTCTCGCTGGGGCTCCAACCGCTCGTGCTGATGAAGAAACTCGACCCGGGCTCCCTGGACCCGGGCGAGCGCGCGCAAGCTCGGGACGCGATCCGAACCGCGATGACCCAGGCGGACGACTTGGGCGCCGAAAGCGTCGCGCTGTGCAGCGGCCCGGAGACCCCGGCCGCGACCCGCCGCGCGTCCCTCGCCGCGTTCGCCGACACGCTGGTGGCTGTCTGTTCGTCGGCGGGGAAGCGGCCGGTGTGGCTTGAGGTGTTCGACTTCGACGTGGACAAGCGGCGCCTCGTCGGGCCGACGAAGGAGGCCGCCGAACTGGCCCGGACCGTCCGTGCCCTGGCGCCCGAGTTCGGACTTGTCCTGGACCTGAGCCACCTGCCCCTGCAACACGAGGACCCGCGCGCCGCGCTGCGCGAGGCGCAGGAGGTACTCGCGCACGCCCACGCGGGAAACTGCGTCCTGCAAGACAAGACGCACCCCCGCTTCGGCGACCAACACCCCCGCTTCGGTATCGCCGGCGGCGAGAACGACGTTCCGGAGCTCGCGGACTTCATCGCCGGACTCTTCGAGATCGGCTACCTGCGGCCCGGAGTCCGGCGCGACGTCTCCTTCGAGGTCCGTCCGGGCCCGGGGGAGTCGCCGGCCGACCTCGTCGCCCACACGCTGCACACGTGGGAGGCGGCCTGGGCACGCGCCCGCCGCTGACCGCCCGCCTGCCGGTCCTGCTGCTCGGGGCGTGGACCGCGCTGGTCGGCGTCGCGTACTGCTCCACTCCGCTGCGGCTCGACAGCCTCCGCACCTTCGTCCTCGCGCCGCAATGGCGCGACACGACGCCCGGCGGAATCCTCGCCGCGCTCGCGCGGGCGGGCGCGGGCGCCGCCGGACTGGGGCTGCTCCTGCTCGCCTTCCTCGGCTGGGGACGGCCCGTGCGCCGGTGGATCGGAGGCCGGCTCCCCGCCCCGCTGGGGGGACACGTGCGCTTCCTCGCGGGCCAGGCCGCGTGCGCCTTCGTCGTCATCGGCTTGGGCCAGGTCGGACTGCTTCACGCCCCGCTGCTCCAACTTCTCGCCGCCGGGGGAGTCGTGCGCGGCCTGGACGCACTCCGGCGACCGCCGGCCGGCGGAGCCCGGGACGCGCCGGACCGGATGGTCCGGGCCTTGCGCGCCGCCGCCGGGCTCGCCGTCGCGACGGCCCTGGCCGGGGCGCTCGCGCCCCAGATACACTACGACGCGCTGATCTACTACCAAGCGCGCCCCCTCGCCGCCCTCCACGCGCATCGGTTCGCCATTCAGACGTTCGTGCCGAAGGACGGCTACCCCCAGGCCTTCGAGCACCTGCTCATCCTCGCGTTCTCGCTCCACGCGAGATTCCCCGTGAAGCTGCTGCCCTGGCTGAGCTTCGTCGCCGCGCTGCTCCTGCTCGACGCTTGGCTCGCCCACACGGGCGCGAGCCGCCGCAGCCGGGCGCTCGCGGGCGCGGTCTTCGCCACCTTGCCGCTCTCGACGCTCCTGCCCTCGATCGGCAACAACGATTGCGCGGTCGTGCACGCAGCCGTCGCGGGCGCCTGGCTTGTCCGCCGGCGCGCGCGCCGCGCGGCGGGCTTCGTCGCCGGCTGGCTGCTGGCGCTGAAATACTCGGCCGCGATGCTCGCGGTCCCGCTCGTCGTGCTCGCGGCCCCGGCCCGCCTCGGGGGCGCGGCGCTCGTCGCGGGGGCGCTCGCGGCGAGCGCGGCTCCCTGGTGGGCGCGCAATGCCCTCGCGCACGGCCAGCCGTTCTTCCCGCTCTTCGGCCGCGTGCTGCCCGGCTTCGAGGCCCCGGCGTTCCTGTCCGCCATGGCGAATCCCCTGTGGTTCGTCGGCGCTGCCGGGAGCAGGATCGGCGCCTGGCTCGCGCTCCCGTGGTACGCCTGCCTGGATCCCTCGCGCACGGCCGCCTGGGAGTTAACGCCCGCAATCGGCGCGCCCGCGGCACTGTGGCTGTTCCACCCGCCGCTCGTGCCCGCGGCTGGAGCAC
>CAYHEI010000469.1:0-1208 GCA_964355385.1 uncultured bacterium
TGGAGGTGTGGCGCTTAAGCCCCCGCAGCAGAGTCGCCATCCCCGTGCCGCCGCCGATCACCACAATACGCGGTCCGCGTCCCTTGCGGCGATGTTCCGTCACCGCTTGCACGATTGATTTTCCGTTAGTCGTGAACGGTGAGAGGATCGTGTCGCTTAATTTCCAAAGTGCGATGACGACGGAGCCGATGCCGACGATGGTGAGCCGGCCGTCGAACGCCGTCTCGATGTCCAGAAACGCGTGGGTGTCCACGCTCATCCGAGGATCGGGAGCAGCGCGGTCTGGAAGGGCGTCGTCGTGACGCGCGCCGTTCCGCGTTCCAGGACGACGTCGATCTCCGTGCGCATCCCCCAACGGCCCGGGAGGTAGAGGCCCGGCTCGATCGTGAAGGCGCCGCCCGGCGGAAGCGGCCGGTCGTCCGGCGCCTCCACGCTGTCCAGGTTCACCCCCAGCCCATGCACCTCCGTGCCCAGGCAGTGCCCCGTCCGGTGCAGGAAGTAGTCGCGATAGCCGGCGGCCTCGATCACGCTCCGCACGACCTCGTCCACGTGCGCCCCGGTGATGTCGCGGCCCCGCGCGGCGGCGCCGGCGACCGCCTCCACGCCCGCGTCGCGCGCCCGGCGGATGACCCCGAAGAGCTCCGCCCATTCATGCGGCACCTCCGCCTGCGTCACGCCCATCCAGGTGATGTCCGCGTACGGTGCACCGTCGTCGGGCAGCCGTCCCCAGGCGTCCAGCAGGATCAGCTCATCAGGGACGAGGGGCGCGTCCGCGTGGGGGCCGGGCGCGTAGTGCGGATCGGCGGTGTGCTCGCCGAACGCCACGAGCGGCGGCACGTCCGGCGCGAGGCCGCCCGCGCGCATCCGTTCCGCGAGGAAGGTCTGGACGGTGCGCTCGGTGGTTGCCGCGCCTGGCGCGAGCCGCTCGCGCAGCCACGCGAAGGTGCCCTGCACCGCCGCGGTCAGGATCGCCGCCGCGCGCTCGTGCTGGGCGATCTCGGCGGGGGTGAGCGCGGCCAGCTCGGCGAGAAGCGGCGCGGACGACACCGGCTTGAGGCCGTGCTCGCGGGCCAGCTCCATGAGCCCGGCCGGGAGCGCGTCCATGCGGGGGAGCGCGCCGCGCGGCGAATACTGCACCGCCACGTTCCCGCCGGGCTCGAAGAGCGCGGTGAGGGCCTTCTCCCAATGCACGCGCGTGGGGTAGCGCC
>CAYHEI010000469.1:1218-2972 GCA_964355385.1 uncultured bacterium
AGTCGGCCCCGGGGAGTGCGGCGAGGGCCTCGGGTTCGATGGCGTGCTGCAGCCGGACCGGCTCGCCGTCCGTCGGGACGAAGTACGCGTGCAAGCGCGTCGCGTGGGCGGGCGGCGGGACGCGGAAGACGGCGCCGAGCGCGGGATCGGGCGCGGTGCCGCCGACGAAGAGCCAGCCGTCGAGTCCGTGCCGCGTGAGCAGCTCGCGCACGCGCGCCAGCCGCTCCGTGATGCTCATGCAATTGAGTGTAGCAAGGCGGTGCGCGTGATAATATTGTTCGCCATGAAGAAACCCGGCGCGGCGCGCGTCCTCAAGCTCGGCCTCCCGGCCGGGAGCCTCAAGGAGATGACCCTCGCGCTGCTCAAGAAGGCGGGGTATCCCTTCACGGTCGGCTCGCGTTCGTATGTACCGGTTTCAACCGACCCCGAGATAGAAGCAAGAATGTTCAGGGCCCAGGAGATCCCGCGCTATGTCGCCGACACGCACTTTGACGCCGGCATTACGGGCCAGGATCTTGTCGCCGAAGCGGGCGTGTCGGTGCGGGAGGTGGCGGAGTTCGCCTACGCCCGGCAAGGGCTCGGCCGCATCCGCTGGGTCG
Organism: uncultured bacterium; assembly: GCA_964355385.1. Classification (GTDB taxonomy): domain Bacteria; phylum Oederibacteriota; class CAKKQC01; order CAKKQC01; family CAKKQC01; genus CAYHEI01. The sequence continues at coordinate 1,818 of CAYHEI010000469.1, forward strand.
TGGCCGTTCCGAACGACTCGCCGATCCGCTCCCTCAAGGACCTCCAGGGCAAGCGGATCGCGACCGAGGGCGTCAACCTGACCCGCGCGTATCTGAAGTCGAAGGGGATCACCGCCGAGATCGAGTTCTCCTGGGGCGCGACCGAGGCCAAGGCGCCCGAGCTGGTGGACGCCATCGTGGAGAAGACCGAGACGGGCTCGTCCCTGCGCGCCAACAACCTGCGCGTCGTGGCCGAGATCATGAGCTCCGCCACCATCCTGATCGCGAACGCGAAGGCCTGGGCCGATTCCTGGAAGCGCGGCAAGATCGAGGAGATCGCGATGATGCTGACCGGCGCCCTCGTGGCGGAGGGCATGGTGGGGCTCAAGATGAACGTGCCGCGGAAGGACCTCAAGCGCGTTCTGGCCATTCTCCCGGCGATGAAGCGCCCGACGATTTCCGCGCTGAGCGAGGCCGGTTGGGCGAGCGTCGAGACCGTCATCGAGGAGCGCGAAGCCCGCGCCCTGATCGCGCGCCTCAAGTCCGCCGGCGCCTCGGGCCTCATCGAGTACCCGCTCAACAAAGTCATCCCCTGACCCGGCGAACAGAGTCCCTCCTGGCGCGATTCCCCCGGCGGGTGGATGCGCCGGTCGCGTGGCTCGTCGCGGCGGCGTTGCTGGGGTTGGGCCTGACGCGGCCGATCGTTTCCTTCAGCCGGCTCGGGGGAGTGTCCGGGAAGACGTTCACGGTGTTCACCGGCATGCGGAACCTGTTCGATTCCGGCCACCCGTATCTGGCCGCCCTCATCTTCACGTTCTCGCTCGTGTTTCCGCTCGTCAAGCTGGTCGCGCTGGCGGCCGCCTGGGGACTGCCGATGGATCGGCAGGGGCGGGAGGTGCTCCTGGACCGGCTCAAGCTCCTGGGCAAGTGGTCCATGCTCGACGTCTTCGTCGTCGCCGGCTTGCTCGGCGTGGTGCGGTTCGGCTGGCTGACCGACGCGACCCCGCACGACGGCATCTACTATTACGGGGCGTCCATCCTGCTCGCGATGGTGCTGATCTACGTCGTGGCCCGGATGGCACGCCTGGGCCGGAAAGCCGAGCCGGCGCGCGCCCTGCCGCTGCTCACGCGGTTCCCGCTCGAGGTGCCCGCCCTGCTCCTGCTGGCGGCGACCCT
>CAYHEI010000470.1:0-2967 GCA_964355385.1 uncultured bacterium
CCGTGTGCCAGAACGAGACCGACGAGAAGTGCGAGAACGACGGGCGGTCGTAGCCGACGCCCTGGACGACGGCCACCTTGCCTTCGTCGTACAGGTGTTTCATCCCGCTCATCGACTTGTGCCAGCCGAAGTGCGCGTCGTCGTTGGCGAAGCCCCACACCCGGCGTCCCGCCGCCAGGAGGTGGTCCCAGATCTCGACGCTGCGCCCGGTGCCGTTGAGGTCCTGCGCCACCTGGTTCCACAGTTCGATCCCCACGTAGCCGCCGGCTTCCAGGAGATCCTTGTCCACCAGCCCCGACCACGCGGGATGCGCGACGACCGCGACGCCGTCCGCCTCGTTGATCCGGTCGATCGTCGTCTGGATTCCCTTGCCGCCCAGGTCCGTCTTTCCGGCCCCGGTCGCGCCCAGGTGGAGGATGTCGGGCGGGCCCGAGATCTCCGCCGCGGGGATCAGCACGGGCCGGCCCCGGTGCGCGGGGACGCGCGTCACGAAATTGTGGTCCGTGATCGCGATCGCGTCGTAGCCGAGCTTCTTGTACGTCGCGATCACGCGCTCGGCGGGCTGGTGCCCGTCGGAGTTGGTGGTGTGCATGTGGAGGCCCACCTTCCACCACCGGCCGGGCACCGCGTACGGGTTGTCGAAGGTGGGGGCGCTCCGCCGGGCGCCCAGCCGCTTCACTGCGGGGGCGCGTCCGTCCGGAAGGGGATCGCGGGGAGGCCCGCGCCGTTGACGAGGTTGCAGACCGGATTCGCCGCCCAGGCGTAGCGGACCACCGTCGGCACGGCCACGCCGGGCGCCGACACGACGACCGCGTCGCCCTCGATCCGCGCGTCGGCCCAAACGAGCTTCCCGTCGGCTCCCGCGACCGCGAAGCCCTTGACCGGCCCGCGGTCCGCGGTCTTGAGCCCCGCGGCGTGGTCGAACGCGAGGCGCGCCGCGTTCCCCGCGACCGTCATGCCGCGGAAGACCGGCCCCGACCACTCGCCGTCCTTCCCGTAGGCCTCGTGCAGCGCCGCCAGCCCCAGCCGGCGCCCGACCTCCTGCTTGTTCTTGGGATGGATGTCCTCGGCGTCGCCGATGTCGACGGCCACCGCCAGCCCCGCGTGGGGGACCGTGGAGGCCGTCTTGGCCTGCGCCTCGCGCAGCTCCGCCCAGGCGTCCTGCGCGGGCGGCTCGGGGGGCGTCTTCTGCCAGTTCGCGAGCTGCACGATGAAGAACGGGAACTCGCCCGACTGGAACCGACCCCGCCAGTCGCGGATCAGCGCCGGCAGCAACCGCGCGTACTGTTCGGCCCGTCCCACGTTGGATTCGCCCTGGTACCAGATTGCGCCCTTGATCCCGAACGGCACCAGCGGCTCGATCATCCCGTTCGAGAGCACCGTCACGATGTTGGGATTCTGGTCCATCTTCTGGGGCATCGGCGTCTGGCGCAGGTCCGCCGTGGCTTGGTACTTCCACGGGCCGGTCAAGAGTACGCGCTCTCCCGCCAGGGCGGACCCTGAGCCTGTCGAAGGGGATATCCACATGTCCTCCGCGGGGCCGTACAGCCCGCCCGCCCCGCCGGTGTCCAGCACGCGCACCGCGAGGACGATCTCACCGCCGCGGACCGCGTCGCCCGGCACCGTGTACGTGCGGTCCAGGTCCCACTGGTCCAGCGCGCCGACCTGCACGCCGTCGAAGTACGTGACGTCCCGGTCGTCGATCTTGCCCAGCTTCAGCGTCAGGGCCCGCCCGGCCCATGTCTTGGGGAGGACGATCTTCCGCCGGAACCAGACCACGCCGTCGAAATCGGGGAGCCCGGCCTCCTCCCACTTCACCGGCAGCGTCATCTCCTTCCAGGCGGAATCGTCCGTGGCCGGCGCTTGCCAGCCCGGCGTCGCCGTCGTCCCCGGCTCGTTCTTCTTCCACCAGTCCGCGAGCTTCTGGTCGAACGACGCGTCGCCCTTGCCCGCCAGCGCGACGTTGCGGTCGAAGTCCTCCAGCATCGTCTTGAAATCCGGCAGCGCCGCGAGCGAGCCCCGGCTGACCCACGCCTCCGCCACGGTTCCGCCCCAGGAGGCGTGGATCAGCCCGATGGGGATGTCGAGCTTCTCGTGCAGGAAGCGGCCGAAGAAGTACGCGACGCCGGAGAACCCGCCCCAGCCGGCGTGGGACACCGTCGCCGGGGTGCAGGTGTCCCAGTGCGCGACCGGCACGGGCGCGGGCGTCGTCGCGATCCGGTTCGGCACGCTGAACAGCCGGATCCGCGGCTGATTCGCCGCCGCGATCTCCTGCTTCGCGTTCAGGCACTCGCCGATCCCCATCTGCATGTTGCTCTGCCCGGAGCACACCCACACGTCGCCGAACAGCACGTCCGCGATCGTCACGGATTCCTTTCCCGCCACGGTCAGCGTGTGCGGCCCGCCCGCGGGGAAGGGGCCGATCCGCGCTTCCCACCGGCCGTAGCGCCCGGCCGTGGCGATCGCGCTCTTGCCCGCGAGCGTCACCGTCACCTTCGCGCCCGGCTTCGTCCAGCCCCCCACCGGCACCTCCCGGTCGCGTTGGAGCACCATGTGGTCCGCGAACAGGGGGTGGAGGAACGGCAGCTTCGCCGTCGTCGTCGCCGCGTCCGCCGTCCCGAGCGCGAGCCACAGCAGCCCACCCGCCACCACGAACGCCGCCACGTCCCCCACCCACCACCGTTCCATCATTGGATGGTTCCAACAATAGGAGGAGGAGGGAAGGGAAAGCAAGGTGAATGGTACAATGTGACCAGATAGTCATCTCAGGGGGAGGAATCCATGACGCGCGCGTCGGTGTCCGAACTGAAGGCCAAGCTGAGCGCGTATCTCGCCCGGGTCAAGCGCGGAGGCGAGGTGTCGGTGACGGACCGGGGCCGGGCCGTCGCGCGGATCGTCCCGGTCCCGGCGGGCGGGACGGACTTGGAGATGAGATCGGAAGAGCACACGTCTGAAGTCCAGTCACGT
>CAYHEI010000471.1:0-2964 GCA_964355385.1 uncultured bacterium
TCTTCGGTTGACGGGGTCGACGGCAAGGCGGCGGCGGTCTCGTTCGCGGCCGGCGGGGGGGACGCAGGATCCATCGGCATCGCGGTCGCGTCCGTCAATGACGGCGACTGGAGCGTCTTCAGCGGGTTGAAGTTGTTCGCCCGGGCTTCCGTTGGAATTCCGTTGGCGGTCAGCATCCAGGAGCAAGGGGCCAAGAGCCCGGGTGACCCCGGGGAGATGTGGGTCGCGGAATTCACCCCCGACAAGGATTGGAAGGAGTACGTCGTGCCCTGGGGCGATTTCAAGAAGAAGACGGACTGGCAACCCGCGGACCAGGACAACGACGGCGTGCTCAATCCGGGCCGGATTCTGACACTCAATCTGGGTACACCGATCAGCGGAGCGGCTACGGACACCACGTTCTTCGACAACCTAACCCTCATCGCCGGCTGGGCGGCGCAGCCCAATATCCTGCTGGAAAACTTCGACGACATCTCGGATGTTTGGGCTTACGCGGTCGGCGGAGCCATCCAGAAATTGACCCCAGCGCCCGGCCCGGCGGCCCAGTGCCTCAAGGCGTCGTACTCCGTGCGGCCGGGAAGCGCGTGCGGGATCATCAAGTCGGCCGCGCCGGTCCGAGACGGGAACTTGAAAGGGTACACGGGGGTGCGCTTCCGGCTCAAGGGATCGCCGGCGCACCCCCTGCGGCTATTGCTCATCGAGAAAGACCGTAAGGGCGCCGCCAAGGGCGAGGCGTGGTTCGTCGACGTGACGCCGAGCGCGACCTGGGAAACGGTCACGATTCCGTTCCGCCTGTTGACTCACGATCCCGTCAACCAGCCGCAAGAGCAGAAGGACACCATGGTCCTCAACCTCGAGTCTGTCAGCGAACTGCATTGGACTCCGCGGTATCCGGAGGGTCAGTTCAAGCCCTACCGGGACGAGTATCACCTCGACGAGGTCGAACTGCTCGGGGAACGCCTCGGGCGGGACGTCACGAAGACCAAGCTGTAGATCGCCCGCGCGCGGGACGCGACGTCCTGGTCACCCCTTGCGGACACCGACGGTGAGGAGCAGGTTGGCAAAGAGCGCCTGATCCGCGGTCTGGATCGTGAGGGCGTGTTCGGCGGTGCGCACGAACGGGTAGAAGTCCGGCTTCGGCACCACCTGGAGCGTGCCGGGTCCGCCGGCCTTCTTCAAGATGGCGCGAAACTCCTTCCAGACCGGCGGGTCCGTCCGACGGGCGTAGGGATCGGACGCCACGGAGCCCATCACGTAGGCCTCCTCGAACGGCACCGCTCCGACCAGCGCGCGCAGCACCTGCGCGACCGTGACGACGCCCGGCGCGAGGTTGAGGCTCACCAGCTCGGCCCGGGGCCCGAGCGTCGTCGACGCCGGGAAGTTGCCGTCCGCGATGAGCACCTTCGCGTGGTGGCCCGCCCGACCCAGGGCCGCCAGGATGGCGGGATGGAGCAATCCGTGTTTGAGCATCAGTCCTCCTTCAGCCGCGCAGGCGCTCGCCCTTGGGATCGTAGAGCGCGGTCGCGGACACGACGGCGCCGCGGGAACCCTCGAGCAAGTCCACCTCCACGCGGGTGCCGGTTTTCGCAAGTTCGACCGGGAGCGAGGCGAGGAGGATATTCTTCCCCACCGTGTACCCGAAGCCGCCGCTGCGCACGCGGGTCAACACCCGGCCGCCGTGCGAGACCGCCTCGCCGCCGTAGATCTGGGTGAACTCGTCGCCGTCGGCGACGAGGGTGCAGAGCTTGCGCGTGACGCCGCCCGCCTTCTGCCGGACCAGCGCCTCCCGGCCGATGAAGTCGCCCTTGTCCAGGTTCACGCAGAAGCCCAGTCCGCCTTCGTACGGCGTCTCGAGCTGCGTGACGTCGGTGGTGTAGTAGCGGTAGCCCTTCTCGAGGCGCAGGGAATCCAGCGCCTTGTACCCGCCGACCTCGAGCCCGAATTCCCTTCCCGCGGCGACGAGCGCGTCCCAGGCCTGCGTCGCATGCTCGGGCGCCACGTACAACTCCCAGCCGAGTTCGCCCACGTAGCTCACCCGCTGGGCCAGCACCCGCGCACCGCCCACGGCGATCGCGCGGGCCTGATAGTAGGGATGCGCCTCGTTCGACACGGAATCGAACGTCACCCGCTCGAGCGTGCGCCGCGCGTGCGGGCCCCAGAGCGCGAGACAGGCCCACTCCTCCGACACGTCGCGGAGCGCGACCGCGCCGTCCGCCGCCCGCGCGTTCAGCTTGAGCCAGGCGAGGTCGTTGGCGACGAAGGCCGAACCCGTGACGACCCGGAAGCGGTCCTCCGCCAGCCGCGTGACCGTCACGTCCGCCTCCACGCCGCCCCGGGCGTTGAGGAACTGAGTGTAGACGGCCGACCCGACAGGCTTGGCGAGATCGCCGTCGGCGACGCGCTGGAGCAGCCCCAACGCGCCGGGCCCCGCGACCTCGATCTTGCCGAAAGACGTGAGGTCGTAGAGCGTGACGCGCTCGCGGGTGGCGCGGTGCTCCACCCCCACGCGCTCGAAGAACGGCGGGCGCGCCCAGCCCCACGCGCGCTGGTCCGCCCCCGCGCGGCGCGACGGCCGGCCCGGCTCGAAATGGTTGACCCGCTCCCATCCGAACTTCTCGCCGAACACCGCGCCGAGCTCCATGAGCCGGTAGTGCACGGGGCTGAGACGGCGCGGGCGCCCCCACTCGTTCTCGTCGTGCGGGAACTTCAGCCGGTAGTAGTACTTCACGCCCTCACGGGTCCGCGCGGCGGCCCAGCCGGGATCGGCGAACACGCTCCCGAACCGGCCGGCCTTGTAGGCGTAGACGTCCAGCGGCGGCTCGCCGCCGACGATCCACTCGGCCATCGTCTTGCCGATGCCCCCGGCGCCCCCGTAGCCGTTGAGCGACATGCCGGCCGCCATCCACAGCCCGCGCGCCTCCGCCACGGGCCCCAGCAGGAGATCGGAAGAGCACACGTCTGAAC
>CAYHEI010000472.1:0-2962 GCA_964355385.1 uncultured bacterium
AGTTCAGACGTGTGCTCTTCCGATCTGGTAGTAGAGGTCGAAGCGGAACTTCTCCAGGGAATCCCTGGGGTCGCTCGTCGCGCGGAAGTTCAGTTGGGCCCAGCCCGTCATCCCGGGCCGCAGCAGGTGGCGCAGCTCGTAGTGGGGGATCGCCGTGCGGAGCACCTCCACCTCCTTCGTCCATTCCGGCCGCGGGCCCACCAGCGACATCTCGCCGCGCAGGACGTTCCAGAGCTGCGGCAGCTCATCCAGCCGCCAGCGCCTGAGGAACCCGCCCAGCCGCGTGACCCGGCTCGTCCGCCCGCCGTTCCGCCCGAACGGCCCGGCCGCGCCGCCGGCCTCCCGCATGGTCCGGAGCTTCCACATCGTGAACGTCCGCCCCCCCCGCCCCACCCGCTCCTGCCCGAAGAACACCGGCCCGCCCTGGACGGCGAGGCACAGGAGACCCAGCACCGCGAGCACGGGGGCTGCCAGGAGCAGCAGGAGCGACCCGGCCGCCAGGTCCAGCGCGCGCTTCACCGGGTGATACCAGTGCCCCGTGCGCACGAGCACCGAGCCGAAGAGCCACGACGCGCTCGCCGCGTGCGCCAGCAGCACCTTGCCGAAGAGGCCCTCGTAGAAGGTGGGGAGGTCCAGCACCGGAACGCGGTGCCGCACGATCTCTTCCAGCATCGGCCGCGCGCGCTCCCAGTTCCGGTCCACCCAGCGGCCGTCCGCCACGACGAGGTCCACCCCGGGCCAGCGGCACCGCACTGGAACGTATCCGAGCCAGGCGTGCCGGCGCAGGTCCCGTCGGATTTCCCGGAGGTGCTGGGCCGCCCCCAGGAAGCCCACCCGCTGCCGGAGCTGGGTCATGCTGAACGCGCCGAGGACCGCCCGCCGCCACGCGAACACGAGCACCGGCGTGATCGCCGCCACGAGGACCAGGTGGGTCTTCGGCGTCAACCCGACGGCCTTGAAGGGATAGAAGAAATAGAAGAACGCGATCCCCGCCAGGAAGTTCACCGCGCTCGCCCCCAGGACGTTGTTGAGCAGAACCGGCAGCCGCCAGAGCCGCCGCAGGTCGTAGAGGCCCACGGCGTAGAACACGATCAGCCAGCCGGCGAACAGCAGGTTGAACGGGACCAGATGGACGTCCAGGGTCTCGAGCGAGGCCGGCGACCAATGGCGCAGCGACAGCGCGAGCCACAGGGCGGCGTTCAAGAGGACCCCATCGCCCGCCAGCAGCAGACCCGGCCGCCAGTACCGGCGACTCGTCATGCCGCGGCCCCCGTCTTCCGCTCCCGGTACTGCGCCTCGATCCAGCCGTACGTGGCTTCAAGCCCCTCCCGCAGCGGCGTGGACGGCTCCCAGCCCAGGACCCGCTTGATCATCGTGTTATCGCTGTTGCGCCCCGCGACCCCCCGCGGCGCCTCCGGATCGTAGCGGCGTTCGAGCGTCACCCCCGCGATCCCCTCGACGGAGCTCACGAGGTCGTTGATGGACACCAGCTCGCTCGTCCCCAGGTTGATCGGCACGGCCGTCAGCGCGTCGCAGTGCATGATGAGGTCGATCCCCTCCACGCAGTCGGCGACATACATGAAGGAACGGGTCTGCGTCCCGTCGCCCCAGATGGTGATCGTCCGCTCCCCCCGGTCCTTCGCCTCGATCACCTTCCGGCAGATCGCCGCCGGCGCCTTCTCCCGTCCCCCGTCCCAGGTCCCGTGCGGACCGAACACGTTGTGAAAGCGGGCGATCTGCGTCTTCAACCCCCGCTCGGCGTGGTATTCCTGGCAGACCATCTCCGAGAAGAGCTTCTCCCACCCGTACCCCCGCTCGGCTTGGGCCGGGTAGGCGTCGGACTCCTTGAGCGCCCGGCTCCGCGGGTCCTGCTGCAGCGTCACGTTGTACGCGCAGGCGGAGGAGGCGAAGAAGTACCGCCGCGCCCCCGCCCGCTGCGCCGCCTCGACCAGGTGCGTGTTGATCAGCACGCTGCGCATGCACTCCACCCGGAACCGCTCGATGAACCCCATTCCCCCCATGTCGGCGGCGAGGTTGTAGACCTCCGCCGCCCCGGCGCACGCGCGCACGCAGGCCTCCCGCTCGCTCAAGTCCAGCACGAGGTTCTCCGCCTCCGGCGTGACCTGGTGCCACTCCGCCGGCGGCTTCTTGTCCACCGCCCTGATCCGTCCGAACCCCTGCCCGCGGAAGTGCCGGACGAGGGCGCCGCCGATGAACCCTCCGGCCCCCGCCACGACGATCAGGTCGCCAGCGGACAAAAGATCCCTTGCCTTCTTCTTGTGCACCATCACCATATTCTCTTGAGCCTACTCGAACCGGGGGCGGCGCTGCAACGACCCGTACACGAGGATCGTCGCCCCGATCAACCGTGCCGGTACACGTCCTTCCGGTGCCCCACCCGAACGATCAGGACGCGCAGCATGCCCTGTTCGGCCGCATAGATGATCCGGAAGCTCCCGGCCCGCATGCGCCGGAGCCCCTTCCATTCCCCTGTCAGTGGTATCCCCTTCGCGAACGGATCTTGGGCCAGGGATTCCACTGCCTCCACGATGCGGCGACGGTGCTGCGGATCGAGCTTGCGCGCCTCGTCGAGCGCCCGTCGCTCCCAGCTAATCGCCCAGGAGGACACGCTTCGCGTCGCGATGCGGCACCCAGTCGGCGTTGGGGTCGCGGAGGCGCTCCAGGGCGACGTCCAAGTCCGCGCGTTCAGCCAGGTAGAACGTCACCGCCTCGGCCACCAGGTGATTGCGCGGCTGGTGAAGATCGGCGGCCAGCCGGTCCACCTCGTCGGCGACCGCGCGCGGGAGGCGGAGCAGCATCGCCTTACTCTTCATGATATGTCAGTATATCACTCACGAGTGGCGTTGTGACACCGCCATCACCTCGCCCCGGTTGACGGCACAGATGAGACACGACGTTATCCGCGGCCGGCTTCCCGCCTCCGGTCTCGCGCGTGCTCCCG